>NZ_LZIE01000089.1:0-9473 GCF_001667155.1 Mycobacterium sp. 852002-53434_SCH5985345 | reverse complement strand
GCCCGTGGGTGATTCGCGATAACTGCGCGTCGAAGAACTCGTCCAGCGACAGCTGCGCCGCGGAGGAGGCGAGCGCGCGGGCGATGGGCGACCCCGGCCCGGCGGAATTGGTGGCCAGCGCGACGTCGGCCTTGAGCACCGGGTCGACCATTTCCACCGCGCGCACCTCCCGCCCCAGCGGCGACGTCCACAACCAGGTGTGCGGCACGATGCATGCCCAGTTCCCGGCGGCGACCTGAGCGAACAGCGAAGCGACGGAGTCGGTTTCGACCTGCGGAGTCACTTCGATGGCATGGTCGGCGAAAGCCTTGTCGATGATCTGGCGGTCCCGCATCTCGGGTGTGAGCAACGCCAGCGGCAACTGCGCGGCCTCCGGCCAGGTCATCGTCGAGGCCCCGGATCCCAGCATGTCCGCGGGCGACAACAACACATAGTGCTCCTCGTAAAGCGGCACCAGGTTCACGTCGTGGGCCTCGTCGGGCGCCGCGTGCACGATCGCGGCGTCCAGTTCGAATTCGCGTAGCCGCCGGTACAGTTCGGTGCCGGACAACCGGGAAAGGATGTGCACCTTCGCCAACGGGTGCGCCGAACAGAACGCCGAGAGCACCAGGGAGGCGGTCGTCGAGGCGGTGGGGACCGTGCCCAGCCGCAGCATCCCGGTGATGCCAGAGCGCACGGCATGCACCTCGGACTTGAAGGCGTCGTGCTCGGCGAGAATCCTCTTGGCCCACACCACCAACCGCTCGCCCTCAGGTGTGAGGCCCTCGAAGCTGTGCCCGCGATTGATCAGCGTGACGTTCAATTCCCGTTCCAGCTTGGCGATCGCGGCGGAAAGCGCGGGTTGGGATACGAAGCACTTTTCGGCCGCGCGGGCGAAGTGGCGCTCCTGCGCGACCGCGACGAAGTACTCCAGCTGACGGAAGAGCACCCGCACCTCCTCGCCCTCCGGGCAGTGATTTCTGAGGCTAACGCGTCGCTAGGCCGCCAGCCAATCCAGCGGGCCGAGGGGCGACCGGCGAAGCCACAAATGTTTGCTGAAAGCGACAACGCGGGTACAGCCGGTAGAATACAGTCGTGTTAATCGCACCATCTCGAAGGGCGGACGCTATGGTTCGTGGTGTTCGTTATCTATTTGTTATGGTCGCGATCACGGCGATCGGCCTGGTCGCGCCGATCGGTCGCAGCCACGCGTCAATCCCGGTACCACCGCCCACCCCGGCGATTGCCTCGGTTTTGCCGGCCAACGGCGCGGTGGTCGGCGTGGCGCACCCGGTTGTGGTGACGTTCACCGCACCGATCACGGATCGAGGCGCCGCCGAGCGGTCCATCCACGTCACGTCGCCGAACAACACGCCCGGACACTTCGAGTGGGTCGAGAACAACGTCGTGCAATGGGTGCCGAACCAGTACTGGCCGGCCCACACCCACGTTTCGGTGGGCATTCAGGCCCTGACCACGGGCTTCGACACCGGTGACGCGTTACTCGGTGTCGCCAGCATCTCCGCGCACACCTTCACCGTCAGCCGAAACGGAGAAGTGCTGCGCACCGTGCCGGCGTCGATGGGCAAGCCCAGTCGGCCCACGCCCATCGGCAACTTCACCGCCCTGGAAAAGCAGCGCACCGTGGTCATGGACTCGCGCACCATCGGCATCCCACTCAGCTCGCCCGAGGGGTACAAGATCACCGCCTCATATGCGGTTCGCGTCACCTGGAGCGGCGTCTACGTGCACTCGGCACCCTGGTCGGTCGACTCGCAGGGTAATGCCAACGTGAGTCATGGCTGCATCAATCTCAGTCCCGACAACGCCGCCTGGTACTTCAACCAGGTCAACGTCGGCGATCCCATCCAGGTCGTGGCATAGCGGCGCTGCCCGCGCCCTCCGCTCGCCGGTGTGACAACCGTCACAACCATTGAACGGAAGACTGGCCCGCAACGGTCGGTTCCCGGTAGACGAGGATCCGAACGGGAGGCTGGCCATGACCGGTGATGCGGAACAACAAGAATCCACCATCGAGGGTTCGATCAGTCCGGTACGGAAGCGGGTTGCCGAACGTATTCGCCAACTGGACGCGACGGACGAACAGTTCCGCAGCACCAAACCGAATGCCGCACTGCAACGAGCGGCGCGCGAACCGGAGCTTCGCCTGACACAGATCCTGCAGACCTTCGTCGAGGGCTATGCCGATCGTCCGGCGCTGGGTTGGCGGGCACGGTCGCTGGTCGCCGATCCCGCGACCGGCCGCACCACCGCGCAGCTGCTCCCCCGGTTCGACACCATCAGCTACCGAGACCTGTGGGCGAACGTGGGCGCGATCGCCAGCGCCTGGCAGCACGACGCCGCCGATCCGGTGATGCCTGGAGACTTCGTCGCCACAGTGGGTTTCGCCAGCGCGGAATACCTGACCCTCGACCTGGTGTGTGCCTATCTCGGCCTGGTGGCGGTGCCGCTGCAGCACAATGCGGCGGCCTCACGGTTGCAGCCGATCGTCGCCGAGGTGGAGCCGCGGGTGCTCGCGGCTGGTGCCGGCTACCTGGATCTGGCCGTCGAGGCAGCGCTGGGCAGCACGTCGTTGCGGCGCGTGGTGGTTTTCGACTACTCCCCCCAAATCGACGATCAGCGCGAGGCTTTGGAGCGCGCTCGCGTGGAGCTGTCGGCGGCCGGGATGGCGGTGACGATCGAGACGTTCGACGAGTTGATCGAGCGGGGCCGCACCCTGCCGCCCGAGCCGGCATACACCGGTGACACCGATCAACGCCTGGCCATGATCATGTACACCTCGGGGAGCACCGGACTGCCCAAGGGCGCGATGTACACCGAGCGCATGCTGTGCAAGCTGTGGACCAACGAGCTGATGCCCGACTTCGCGGACACGCCCGTGTTCAACGTCAACTTCATGCCGCTCAATCACCTCGGTGGCCGGATACCGTTGTCGACCGCGTTCCAAGCGGGCGGCACCAGTTACTTCGTTCCCGAAAGTGACCTGTCCACGCTGTTCGACGACTGGAACCTGGTGCGCCCCACCGAAATGGGGTTGGTGCCGCGGGTTGCGGAGATGCTCTACCAGCGCTACCAAAGCGCCGTCGACCGGCGGGTCTTCCAGGGGACCGACCCGGCGTCCGCCGAGGCCGAAGCGCGGGCTGAGTTGCGCGAGCAGGTTTTGGGCGGACGCATCATCACCGCGTTCTGTGGCACCGCGCCGCTTGCGGCGGAGATGCGCAGTTTTGTGGAGGCCTGCCTGGACGTGCACGTCCTCGACGGCTACGGCCTGACCGAGGTCGGGATGGTGACCAAGGACGGCCGGATCGCCGCGCCGCCGGTTCTGGGATACAAGCTCATCGACGTTCCCGAACTGGGTTATTTCCTTACTGACAAACCTTTCCCGCGGGGCGAGCTGCTGGTCAAATCGCTGACCGCGACGCCCGGATACTTCAAGCGCCCGGATGTCACCGCCAACGCCTTCGACGAACAGGGCTACTACCGGACCGGGGACGTAATGGCCGAGCTGGAGCCGGGCCGGCTCGCTTACGTCGATCGGCGCAACAACGTATTGAAGCTCGCCCAAGGCGAATTCGTCGCCGTCGCGCGCCTGGAGGCCGTGTTCAGCAGCGCGGCCCTGGTTCGCCAGATCTTCGTCTACGGCAACAGCGAACGCCCGTACCTGTTGGCGGTCGTGGTCCCGACCGCCGACGCGCTGGACAGGTTCGCCGGCGACGGCGACGGGCTCAAGGCCGCCCTGCGCGAATCACTGCGCCAGTCAGGCAAACTCGCCCAGCTGCAGTCCTACGAGGTGCCCGTCGACTTTCTCGTCGAGGCCGAGCCGTTCAGCGAGGACAACGGGCTGCTGTCCGGGGTGGGCAAGTTGCTCCGGCCGAAGCTCAAGGAGCACTACCGCGAACGGCTCGAGCAGTTGTATGCGGAGCTGGCAACCAACCGGGTGACGGAGCTCCGGGCGCTGCGCGAGGGGGTGGCCGACCGTCCGGTCATCGACACGCTGGCTCGCGCCGCCGAAGCGCTGCTCGGCCTGGCCGGCGGCCCGCCCGAACCCGATGCCCTGTTCATCGAACTCGGCGGAGATTCCCTGTCGGCCTTGACCTTCTCCAACCTGCTGCGAGACATCTTCGACGTCGAGGTGCCGGTCGGCATGATCATCGGCCCGGCCACCGATTTGGGCCAGCTTGCGGAATACGTTGAGGCCGAACGCCGAACGGGGTCCAGGCGAACGACATTCGGGTCGGTGCACGGGCGGGACGCCACCGAGGTCCGCGCCGCTGACCTCACCCTCGACAAGTTCATCGACGCGAAAACATTGGCCGGCACCCCGGCCTTGCCGCGAGCCACCGGCACCCCGCGCATCGTCCTGTTGACCGGCGCCAACGGTTATCTGGGCCGCTTCCTGTGCCTGGAATGGCTGGAGCGGCTCGCCGAGACGGGCGGAAAACTGGTCTGTCTCGTGCGTGGCACCGACGCGGCGGCCGCCACCAAGCGGCTGGAGGATGTCTACCGCAGCGGCGATCCGCATCTGGTCGAGCGGTTCCGCGAGCTCGCGGCCGAACATCTCGAGGTCGTCGCCGGCGATATCGGTGCACCGAATCTGGGGCTGGACCAGCCAACGTGGGACGGGCTGGCCCGCACCGTGGACTTGATCGTCCACCCGGCGGCGCTGGTCAACCACGTCCTGCGCTACGATCAGCTGTTCGGGCCCAATGTCGTTGGCACCGCCGAGGTTATCCGCCTGGCGATCACCACCCGCATCAAACCGGTGACCTACCTGTCGACGGTCGCGGTGGCCATGTCCGTCGATCCGGCCGACTTCAAAGAGGACGGCGACATCCGCACGATCAGCCCGGTCCGGCCGGTCGACGGCAGCTACGCCAACGGGTACGCCAACAGCAAGTGGGCCGGCGAGGTGCTGCTGCGCGAGGCGCATGACCTGTGCGAGCTTCCCGTCGCCGTCTTCCGGTCCGACATGATCCTCGCCCACAGCCGCTACGCCGGACAGCTGAACGTGCCGGATGCCTTTACGCGGCTGATCTTCAGCTTGCTCGTCACCGGCATCGCACCGTCGTCGTTCTACGAGACCACCGACGCCGGTGGCCGGGCCGTCGCACATTACGACGGGCTGCCCGCCGACTTCGTGGCCGAAGCGGTGACCGCGCTCGGCGAGCAGATCGCGACCGCCGCCGACGACACGGGATCCGTCGGGGTGTTTCGCTCCTATGACGTGATGAACCCGCACGACGACGGGATCTCGCTGGACGTGTTCGTGGACTGGCTGATCGCCGACCGTCACGACATCCGGCGCATCGACGACTACGACGAGTGGCTCGGTCGCTTCGGCACCGCGCTTCGGGCTCTACCGGACAAGCAGCGCCAACAGTCCGTGCTGCCGTTGCTGGATGCTTACCGGAAGCCGGAGAGGCCGCTGCGTGGCGCGCCGGCCCCGACCGAGGTCTTCCGCGCAGCGGTCCAGGCCGCCAAACTCGGTGCGGACAGAGACATTCCGCATCTGTCGGCGGACTTGATCGCCAAGTATGTTTTCGATCTGCGATTGCTCGGCCTGCTGTAGACGCGGCGCGCCTAGCCGGGCAGCGCCTTCTTGATGGCGGCGTCCTGCTTGCGCCCGATATCGACGGCCGCGGCCGGATTGATCGGATCGCCAGGCGCGCTGTGGAATTCGAGGTTCACCAGCGCTCTGCCCTCGCTGAACAGCAACACCGTCACCGATTGCGCTGTGTCGGGCGATGTGCCGGAGATGATGGTCCCGTTGGAGCCGACGTCGATCGGCTGCCACGTGCCGTTGACCGTGCCGCCGTAATTGGCTCGGGTCCTGTCGATTCCGGCCGCCGCCGTCGCGGGATCGGCGACGATGAGGATGCTGTCGCCGATTCGACGGCTGTGGTCGGCGCTCGCGAACAGCTGAGCCACACCGGGCGCATTGTTGGGGTTCAGCACGGGCGGTTGCGGGGCGGTGAGATCGCCGCCGATGTCGGCCGGCTTGATCAGGAGTGCGCTGTAATCCATGGGTTGGCCCGGCGACGGGCTGGAGACGCTGGAACTCATAGAGCGCGCAGCGGAACTCGAGTCAGTGGGGGACGCGTTGTTGCCGCCCCCGCAGCCGGCAAGCGTCGCGCCGGCCATGACGGTGGCCACCGCCCATCCGGCGGCATCGATGCGAGCAACCTCCATGGCCATTCCTTCCACGTCCTGGCCGGCGGCGCACTCGAACGTGCGCCCGCGCGACGGTGAGTGGGTACCCGTTTTCCAGCGCCTATGCTGGCGTCGGTGGCCATGGGTGCGGCGGGGAGGAGATCGAGATGACGGTTGCGACTGCGCGCGCCGTTCGGTTCGACCGGTACGGGGACCGCGAGGTGTTGTACGTGGCGGACATCGACATGCCCGTCCCCGCGGCCGGTGAGGTGGTCGTCGAGGTCCGCGCCGCCGGGATCAACCCCGGCGAGGCCGCCATCCGAACCGGGGCGATACATGAGATGTTTCCCGCGACGTTTCCGTCCGGCGAGGGCAGCGACCTCGCCGGCGTGGTGACCGCGCTAGGCCCCGGGGTCACCGAATTCTCGGTCGGCGACGAGGTTTTGGGGTTCAGCTTGCGCCGCTCCAGCCACGCGACCCATGCCGCGGTGCCGGTCGGCCAGCTGATTCGCAAACCGGCCCAACTCAGTTGGGAGGTCGCGGGTTCGCTGTACGTAGTCGGCGTGACCGCGTACGCGGCCGTCCGCGCGGTGGCGCCGCAACCGGGTGAGACCGTGGCCGTCTCGGCGGCGGCCGGCGGGGTGGGCAGCCTCGTCGTGCAGCTTCTGGTGCTGCGCGAGGCGCGGGTGCTCGGCATCGCCGGGCCGGGCAACGCCGACTGGCTGCGGGCTCACGGCGTCACCCCGATCCCTTATGGCGACGGCCTGGCCGAGCGGCTGCGCGAAGCGGCGCCCACCGGGATCGACGCGTTCATCGATCTGTTCGGCCCCGACTACGTGCAGCTCGCCGTCGACCTCGGCGTCGCACCCGAACGAATCGACACCATCATCTCGTTCCAGAAGGCCGGCGAAGTCGGCGCCAAGACCGAAGGCAGCGCCGAGGCGTCGACCCCGGAGGTGCTGGCCGAGATGGCCGACCTCGTCGTCAGCGGCGCCATCGATTTCGAGGTCGCCGCCACCTATCCGCTGGATCGGGTCGCCGACGCCTACGAACAATTGGAGAAGCGGCACACCCGCGGCAAAATCGTTCTGCTGCCGAACGATTCGATCCATAGCAGAGCCATCCCGTAGTTCTGCCCGCCCCAACGCGCCGGCGCCGACGGCCTCGGAAGAGACGAGGGTCGTGGTGTTCTCGTGGAATCCGTCACCGCCGGTTGCCGGTCGAAGCGTGCCCGCCCAGCGAGGCGGTGACGACCGCGATCGGCATCCGTGACACGTACAGGTTGGCCCGCTCCTGGGGAGTCAGGGTGGTCCGCGCGTGCACCTTGCCGACCAACAGCCGCGCCGAGCGGAGCAACGCCCGTCCGCGCCCCCCGGTCCGACCGTGAACGCGGTGTGTGACAACAAATGCCATGATCTTCTCCTTTGGGAAGGTCCGATCGGCTCAGCTCATGGCGCGGGGTCAGGGGCGGCAGCTCGCGGGCAGGCATTGCGCGCGAATCACCGGAACGCCCGTGAAAGCTCAGGCGGCAGAAGGAATGCCGGAACCGGATCGGGACAAGACGGAATTGGGATACGGACTATCGCTTGGACTGGTCTCGCTCATCTCGCCCTCACCTCCTCACGGCCACGACACACGCGGGTGTCACACATCACCTGAAACGGGAGAGGCACGAACGCCGGCGGCGTGCCGGCCGGCGCACCCCTCTCGTCGGAGCTTCGGCACTGCACGGCGTATCCGAAACTTCCGGAAGCCACTTGGGCTCAACCCTTGGGTCCGGGAAGAGCTGTCCTGACCCGGGGCGTCTCTCGACGTTCGGGGTCAGTGGCCTGTGTCCATGCAGACGCCTCACCTACCGAGGTGCTTGCGAAACCCTTTCTACACCGCGGTTCAGGGCCCGTCAAACTGATTGACATATCCCTTACGGCGGCTCACCGCCGCTCCGACCTGCGCGCGGTCGGTCGCCGGCCACCGCGCGCCTACCCTCGACAGCATGGCCAACACTCTGCAAGATCCGAAGGTCGCGACCGTGCTCGACCGCATGTATACCGAAGCGAAGAACCAGATGTCGCTGTTACGTCAGCGGCATGGCGACTTCGACCGGCCGATGACGGCGCAGGAGCGCGCCGACGCGATGAGCGAGTTCTACATCCCGGTCACTCCCGAAGCGGGCCGGCTGCTGTACGCCCTGGTGCGTGCGACCCGCCCGGGCACCGTCGTCGAGTTCGGGATGTCGTTCGGCATCTCCGCGCTCCACCTGGCGTCGGCGGTGCGGGACAACGGCGCCGGGCGGGTGGTGACGACCGAACTCAACGACAGCAAGATCGCCGCCGCTCGGAAGACGTTCGCCGAAACCGGCCTGGACGAGGCGATCACCATCCTCGAAGGGGACGCGCTGGCCACGCTGGCCGAGCTGGACGGGCCGATCGACTTCGTCTTGCTGGACGGTTGGAAGGACCTCTATCTGCCGGTGATCGAGCTGCTCGAACCGCGGTTGTCGACGGGCGCATTGGTGGTGGCCGACAACACCAGCGCCGCAGACACCCAGCCGTATCTGGACCGGGTGCGCAATCCCGCGAACGGCTACGTCAGCTTCAACTTTGCGGTACGGGACAGCGACAGCATGGAAATCAGCTGCCGCACCGGCGATTAGCGCAGGGATTCCTCGAGCCACGGCGTCAACCACTTCACCCCTTCGGGGGTGAGGTGTACGCCGTCGCTGCGCACCTTGATGCCGTCGACCTTGGCGGTGTAAACGCCGTCCGGACAGAGCTTTTTGTTCAGGTCCAGGATTTGCACATTCGGATGGTGGCTGACGGTCTTGCGCAGCATGGTGTTCCACAGGTTCACCCGGTCGGGCTGATCCTCCGGATACAGCCGGCCGTCCGGCTTTTCGCCACCCCTGCTGTACGGCACGGTGGCGACCACCACTCGAACGCCGGTGGAGCTGACGATGTTCAGCGCCCGCTCCAGCTCGCCGTTGAGATACGCGTCGAAGGTGGGGTCCCCGATGTGTGTCCATTGCCCCTCGTTGACGCGGTCGACGGTTTCCCAGCGGCCGATGATCAGCAGCGCGACGTCCGGCTGGTCCTGGCTGACCTGTTTCGACCATCGAATCGGCCAGCCGTCGCATTCGGCTCTCTGCTCCAGGGTTTGGCCGATGTACCGATACGGCGTGCCGCGCACCAGGCTGCAGCCGATGACGGTGTGGTCGAGGAACGCGAATCCCGGCGTGGGTGGCAGGTAGTGCATCCATGTCCACCCGATCGAATCGCCGAACACCGAAACGGTGAAGGGCCGGTTGGGGTCCCGGGGGCCGGGCG
>NZ_LZIE01000088.1:0-620 GCF_001667155.1 Mycobacterium sp. 852002-53434_SCH5985345 | reverse complement strand
GGGACCACCACCAGTCGCCCGCCGTGCAGCAGCGCCCCCCAGATCTCCCACACCGAGAAATCAAACGCATACGAATGGAACTGGGTCCACACCTGCCCGGGCGCCAACGCCACCCCCACCGCCGGGGCGTCGAACAACCGGGTCACATTGGCGTGGCTGACCGCCACCCCCTTGGGCACCCCGGTGGTCCCCGAGGTGTAGATGATATGCGCGACATCCTCAGGATCCGGGCCCGGGGGCGCCGTGGCGGGCTGCGACTGCAGTGCGGGGCTGTGCACGTCGATGACCGGCAACACATGCCCGGCCAGCTTGCCGGCCAGCGCGACCGTGGTCACCGCGGCCACCGGCGCGGTGTCGGTCAACATGAACTCGATGCGCGCCTCGGGCAACCCCGGATCGATCGGCAAATATGCCGCCCCGCTCTTGAGCACCGCCAGGATCGCCACGATCGCCTCGGCCGAGCGGTCCAACAACACCGCCACCGACTCCCCCGGACCCACACCCCGGGCAATCAACCCATGCGCCAACCGATTCGACGCCTCATCCAACTCCCGATACGACAACGAACGACCCGCACACCGCACCGCCACCGCCCCCGGCGCACGCACCACCCGCGCCGC
>NZ_LZIE01000087.1:0-721 GCF_001667155.1 Mycobacterium sp. 852002-53434_SCH5985345 | reverse complement strand
GAGCAGCCCCGAACCCGGACCCGCATACATCCGACCGGAATTAACCTCCGGCGGTAACGCCCCGAAGTCAAACACCTACGAACCCCCCGGCTCGAACCATGTGTTTCCCTTGCGAGTTTTTTGGATGGCTGATTTCAAGCGATGCGCTTGTTTGCGAAGGCTAGAGCGCCGCGCCATCTCCTCGTTGCCGGTGACGCGTCGGTCGGCGAGGAACGCACCCATTTTCAGCCAGCCGCGGGGAATGCGCGCAATGAGGGGCCGACGGACGCCCGCGTTAGCGGGCCGCCACCTACCTGCGGGAACGGGAAGCCGGCCCTACCTCCATCGACAAGGGATCCCGCCCAGCCAGAGCGGATCAACCCGGGCGCGGGACAAAAAATCCGGTCGCAGATAAAGGCCCCAGCGGCGTCGGCGGGGGCAGGGGCCGACCGTGCGGCGGGGCGAGCCTTCCGCCATGAAGCGGTTCGTCGGGCGCAACGCGAAACACGCTTTAGCGCGGCACTTTTCGCGCGCTAAAGCGTGTTCCTACGCTGCCAGAAGCGACCGGTGGCTATCCGGCGAAGGGGGGTCGGGCCATGACGGTGGGGCGGAATCCGTATCGGGGTCCGGCGCCGGCGTGAGTGCCGGAGCCCATACCGGCCAGCGGCATGCCGCCGAGCAGGTTGCCCGGTCCCCCGGCGCCTTCGGGGGCGGCGCTGATGGCGCTGACCGGGATGGCGGT
>NZ_LZIE01000086.1:0-592 GCF_001667155.1 Mycobacterium sp. 852002-53434_SCH5985345 | reverse complement strand
GACCCGCACGAAATGCGGGCGATGGCGGGCCGCTTCGAGGTGCACGCCCAGACGGTTGAGGACGAGGCTCGCAAGATGTGGGCGTCCTCGATGAACATCGCCGGCTCGGGCTGGAGCGGTCAGGCGCAGGCCACCTCGTACGACACCATGGGTCAGGTCAACCAGGCCTTCCGCAACATCGTCAACATGCTCCACGGAGTGCGGGACGGACTGATCCGCGACGCGAACAACTACGAGCAGCAAGAGCAGGCCTCGCAGCAAATCCTCGGCAGCTAGCGCTTAAAACCGCGGCTGCGTACCATTCCAGACATTAGGAGAACACCGTTATGACAATCAATTACCAGTTCGGCGATGTCGACGCCCACGGTGCCTTGATCCGCGCCCAGGCCGCGTCTCTGGAGGCTGAGCACCAGGCCATCGTTCGCGATGTGCTTGCTGCGGGTGACTTCTGGGGCGGTGCCGGTTCGGTGGCCTGCCAGGAGTTCATCACCCAGTTGGGTCGCAACTTCCAGGTGATCTACGAGCAGGCCAACGCCCACGGGCAGAAGGTGCAGAGCGCCGGCAGCAACATGGCCAGCACCGACAGCGCCGT
>NZ_LZIE01000085.1:0-76222 GCF_001667155.1 Mycobacterium sp. 852002-53434_SCH5985345 | reverse complement strand
GGGCGCCGGGGGGGGTTGGGGCCCGCGGGCGGCTTGTTCGCGGGCTTGGCGGGGGGGTTTTCGGGGGCCCCCCCCCCCCCACCCCCCCGGGGGGGGGGGGCGCCCGCCCCCCCCCGCGGCTCCGGTGATGAATGCCACTCTGCCTGCAAGCTTTCCGCTCATAGTTTGCTCCCCTGTTGGTCCGGCCGCTCTATCGCTGAGCCGCCTTGACGAGGTTCGATCCGATGATCAAACGCTGAATCTCGCTGGTGCCCTCGTACAGCCGCAGCAGGCGTACATCGCGGTAGATGCGTTCGACGGCAACGCCACGCATATAACCGCTGCCACCGTGGATTTGAACCGCGAGATCCGCGACGTTGCCGGCCATTTCGGTGCAGAAGAGTTTGGCCGCCGACGGGGCGATTCTGCGATCCTCGCCCGCGACCCACTGCCGAGCGGCATCGCGCACCAGCGCCCGGCCGGCCATCACCGCGGTTTGCTGATCGGCGAGCATCGCCTGCACCAACTGGAAGTTCCCGATCGGCGTTCCGCCCTGGGTTGCGGTGGCGGCGTAGGAGACCGATTCGTCGAGCGCGCGTTGCGCGGCGCCCACCGCGAGGGCGGCGATGTGCACCCGTCCCCGGGCGAGCGAGGTCATCGCCGCTCGATATCCGATGTCTTCGCTGCCGCCGATCAGCGCGTCGGATCCGACGCGGACGTCGTCGAAGCTGACGTCGGCCGTCCAAGCACCCTCCTGCCCCATCTTGGCGTCCTTGGCTCCCACCTCGACACCCGCGGCGTCCGCGGGCACCAGGAAGACGGCGATTCCCGGGCCCTGGTCGTCGGCCGGCCGGGTGCGTGCGAAGACGACGAACAGATTGGCGACGGGCGCGTTCGTGATGAAACGCTTCTGCCCGGAGATCACCCAATCGCCTTCGTCGCGAACGGCTTTGGTGCGCAGACCGGCCGGGTTGGATCCGGCGCCCGGTTCGGTCAGCGCGAAGGAGGCGACGACGTCGCCGGCCGCAATCGATTCCAGCCAGCGGGATTTCTGCTCATCGGTGCCGAAGCCCACCAGAACTTGTCCGGCGATGCCGTTGTTGGTGCCGAACATCGAACGCAGTGCCAGGGACGTGTAGCCCAACTCCATCGCAAGCTCGACGTCTTGCACGAGGTTGAGGCCCAGGCCGCCCCACTCCTGCGGAATCGCGTAGCCGAACAGGCCCATCTTCTTGGCCTCGTCGCGGAGGTCGTCCGGAACGCGGTCCTGTTCGAGGATCTCCTGCTCGCGGGGCACGACGGCGCTGCGGACGAATTGCCTTGTCTGAGCGAGGATCTCTCGGAAATCGTCGTCCGAGACTTCGGCGACTTCGGCGGTGGCCATCGACTCCACGCTCCTCTCCTGGCCCGGGGCACCCCGGCTCAGAGCAGGATCCTATATCAAATATGATATTTGCCTTGAGGGGCGTCCGGTGGTGGAGACAACAGTGAAGGATGTGACCAGGTGTCGTTGTTGGCAGGTCAGACCGCGGTAATCACGGGCGGAGCGCAAGGGTTGGGGCTTGCCATCGCCGAGCGTTTTGTCGCCGAGGGCGCCCGGGTTGTGCTCGGCGACGTCAATCTCGAGGAAACCCAGGTCGTGGCCAAGCAATTGGGCGGTGATGACGTAGCGGTCGCGGTCCGCTGCGATGTCACTCAGGCGTCCGATGTCGAAACGCTGATCCAAACCGCGGTTGAGCGCTTCGGCACCCTGGACATCATGGTCAACAACGCCGGCATCACCCGTGATGCGACCATGCGCAAGATGACCGAGGAGCAGTTCGATCAGGTCATCGCCGTGCATTTGAAGGGGACCTGGAACGGCACTCGGCTCGCGGCGGCGGTCATGCGCGAAAACAAGCGTGGCGCGATCATCAACATGTCCTCGGTGTCGGGCAAGGTCGGCATGGTCGGGCAGACCAACTACTCGGCGGCCAAGGCGGGCATCGTCGGCATGACCAAAGCCGCGGCCAAAGAGTTGGCTTACCTGGGCGTCCGGGTGAACGCGATCGCCCCCGGTTTGATCCGCTCCGCGATGACAGAGGCTATGCCGCAGCGCATTTGGGATTCAAAGGTTGCCGAGGTGCCGATGGGCCGGGCCGGTGAGCCCAGCGAAGTCGCCAGCGTGGCGCTGTTTTTGGCGTCCGACCTGTCGTCGTACATGACCGGCACCGTCATGGAAATCACCGGCGGCCGACACCTATGAGTGCCGTCCGCGAAGCCGTTGTCTGTGAACCCGTCAGGACGCCGATCGGGCGCTACGGCGGAATGTTCAAGGCGCTGACCGCCGTCGACCTCGGCGTCGCCGCGCTGAAGGGGTTATTGGAGCGGACCGGGCTGGCGCCCGAGGCCGTGCAAGACGTGGTCCTGGGCCATTGTTATCCCAGTAGCGAGGCGCCGGCGATCGGGCGCGTCGTGGCGCTGGACTCGGGCCTGCCGGTGACGGTTCCCGGCATGCAGGTCGACCGGCGTTGCGGCTCGGGCCTGCAAGCGGTCATCCAGGCGTGCCTGCAAGTGGGTAGCGGCAATAACGATCTCGTCATCGCCGGCGGCTGCGAAAGCATGAGCAACGTCGCCTTCTACTCCACCGACATGCGCTGGGGCGGCGCCCGCGGTGGCGTCCGGGTGCATGACGGGCTGGCCCGTGGGCGCACCACCGCCGGTGGCCGGCACTACCCGGTGCCGGGAGGCATGCTGGAAACTGCCGAGAATCTGCGCCGCCAGTACGACATTTCCCGCCAGGAGCAGGACGAGCTGGCGGTGCGGTCGCACCAGCGCGCGGTGGCCGCGCAGAAGGACGGCATCCTCTCCGAGGAGATCATTCCCGTGGCGGTGCCCGGCCGCCACGGCGAGGAACTGATCGACACCGACGAACATCCGCGCGCCGACACATCGGTCGAGTCGTTGAGCAAACTGAAACCCGTTCTGCTGGGCGAGGATTCGGAGGCGACGGTCACCGCCGGAAACGCCAGCGGGCAGAACGACGCGGCGTCGATGTGCGTGGTGACCACACCCGAGAAGGCCGCCGAGTACGGTCTGAAGCCCCTGGTGCGTCTGGTGTCGTGGGCGGTGGCGGGGGTCGCGCCCAACCTCATGGGGATCGGGCCGGTGCCGGCGACCGAGGCGGCGCTGGAAAAGGCCGGTCTGCGGCTGTCCGACATCGACCTCATCGAACTCAACGAAGCCTTTGCCGCGCAAGCGCTCGCTGTCATGCGGGAATGGAATTTCGGTGCCGCCGACCACGAGCGCACCAACGTGCACGGCTCCGGGATCTCCCTGGGCCACCCGGTCGGTGCGACGGGTGGGCGGATGCTGGCCAGCCTGGCGCGCGAGCTCAACCGCCGCGAGGCGGGCTACGGGCTGGAGACCATGTGCATCGGCGGCGGGCAGGGACTGGCCGCGGTGTTCGAGCGGGTCGCCCCGACGTGACCGGGCCCCTGAACGGCCTCACTGTCGTGGAGGTCTCCAGCTTCGTCGCCGCCCCGCTGTGTGGCATGACGCTCAATCAGCTTGGCGCGGAGGTGATCCGCATCGACCCGATCGGTGGCGCGTCCGACGTGCACCGGTGGCCGCTGGCGGCAGACGGCACATCGATCTACTGGACCGGGCTGAACAAGGGAAAGCGCTCGGCCACCATCGATTTGCGGTCCCCCGACGGGCAGGAGCTGGTCCAGCGGCTCATCGTCGAGGGGGACGGCGTGGTGGTGACCAACGCCGCCGGCCTGTCCTGGCTCAGTCACGACGTGTTGACATCCAAGCGGCCCGACGTCATTCACGTGCAGCTGCTCGGGCGCGGCGACGGTTCCACCGGCGTGGATTACACCGTCAACGCCGGCATCGGATTCCCGCTCGTCACCGGCCCCGCGGATCACGCCGGCCCGATCAACCACGTGCTGCCGGCATGGGACGTCTCCTGCGGCCTGTACGCAGCGCTGGCCGTCGTCACCGCCCTCCGCCGCCGCGACGAAAGCGGTGCGGGTGCGCGGATCAGCGTGGCGCTCGAGGACGTCGCACTGGCCACCGCCGGAAACCTGGGACTGCTGACCGAGCCCCAAGTCACCGGCACGCAACGGCAGCGCCTGGGCAACGCCATCTACGGGCAGTACGGACAGGACTTCGCCAGCCGCGACGGCGCCCGGTTCATGGTTGTCACCCTGACCCGCCGGCACTTTCGCGATCTTGTCGACGTGACGGGCACCGGCACCGCGGTAACCGCGCTCGCTGAGGCGCTGGGCGTCGACTTCGGCTCCGAGGGTGACCGCTACCGATACCGCGACGTGCTGTCCGGCCTCTTCGGCACCTGGTTCGCCGACCACACCGCCGAGGAGATCACCGGCGCGCTGTCGGGCACGACGGTGCTCTACGAGCGGTACCGCACCTTCGCGGAGGTCGCCGCCGGCCCGAAGGTGACTGCCAACCCGCTGTTTTCCCTCCTGCACCAGGAGGGCCTGGGTGACTACTTCGCCCCCGGCCTGCCGGTAACGCTCGACGGCACCCACCCCGCCGGCACGGCCGCCCCGGCCTTGGGGCAAGACACCGTCGAGGTCCTCGAGCGGCGTTTGGGGTTGACGAGGGCCGACATCGAACGCCTGACGGACGCCAAGACAATCGCTTGCTGAGCAAGCCAATACGGAAAGACAGCGCATGACCAAACTCGCCCAGACCCTGGGGTTGACGGAATTCCAGACCGAAATCATCGCCACCGTAAGGCAATTCGTCGACAAGGAAGTCATCCCCAACGCCGCGGAACTCGACCGCGGGGACACCTACCCTCAGGACATCGTCGACCGGATGCGCGACATGGGCCTGTTCGGACTGATGATTCCGGAGGAGTACGGGGGTTTGGGGGAGTCGCTGCTGACGTACGCGCTGTGCGTCGAAGAGCTGGCGCGCGGTTGGATGAGCGTTTCCGGGGTGCTCAACACGCACTTCATCGTGGCCTACATGCTGCGTCAGCACGGCACTGATGCGCAGAAGCAACGGTTCCTGCCGCGGATGGCCACCGGCGAGACGCGGGGGTCCTTCTCTATGTCGGAGCCGGAGCTGGGCTCCGATGTCGCCGCCATCCGGACTCGGGCGGTGCGCGATCGGGACGGCGACTACGCCATCAACGGCCAAAAGATGTGGCTGACCAACGGCGGGAGCTCGACGCTGATCGCGGTGCTTGTTCGCACCGACGAAGGGGCCGACAAGCCGCACCGGAACCTGACCACCTTCTTGGTCGAGAAGCCAACGGGTTTCGGTGAAGTCGTGCCCGGCCTGGTCATACCGGGCAAGATCGACAAGCTGGGGTACAAGGGGATCGACACCACCGAACTCATCTTCGACGGCTACCAGGCAAGCGCCGACGACGTTCTGGGCGGTAGCCCCGGACAGGGCTTCTTCCAGATGATGGACGGCATCGAGGTCGGCAGGGTCAATGTGTCTGCCCGAGCCTGCGGCGTGGGCATCCGCGCCTTCGAGCTCGCGGTCCGTTACGCCCAGCAGCGCCACACCTTCGGCAAGCCCATCGCCGAGCACCAGGCCATCGCATTCCAGCTGGCCGAGATGGCCACCAAGATCGAAGCGGCGCACCTGATGATGGTCAATGCGGCCCGACTGAAAGACTCGGGGGAGCGCAACGACGTCGCCGCCGGGATGGCCAAATACCTGTGCAGCGAATATTGCACCGAGGTGACCCAGCAGAGTTTCCGGATCCACGGCGGCTACGGCTATTCCAAGGAATACGAGATCGAGCGGCTGATGCGTGACGCTCCGTTCCTTCTGATCGGCGAGGGAACCAGCGAAATCCAGAAGAACATCATCAGCAAGCGACTGCTCGCCGAATACCAGGTCTAGCGATGACGATCCCGGATTTCGCCGCGCGACCGCAACTTTCGGACGATGTCGCACGCTTCATCCGCCGGCGGATCTTCGATGGCACCTACGCCGCGGGGTCCTACGTCCGCCTGGATCAACTGGCCGCCGAGTTGGGAATCAGCGTCACACCGGTGCGGGAGGCACTCTTCGCCCTGCGCGCGGAAGGCCTGATCGACCAACAGCCCCGCCGCGGTTTCATGGTGCTGCCGGTGACGGGTCGCGACGTCACCGACGTCGCGAACCTTCAGGCTCATGTCGGTGGTGAACTCGCGGCGCGGGCCGCGATCAACATCACCGACGACCAACTGCGCGAACTCAAACAGATCCAGGCGGAACTCGAAGACGCCTACGCCGGCGATGACGACGAGCGGACGGTGCGCCTCAACCACCAATTCCACCGCGCCATCAATGTTGCCGCGGACTCGCCGAAGCTCGCCCAGTTGATGTCGCAGATCACCCGCTACGCACCGGAATCGGTGTTTCCGGCCATCGAAGGTTGGCCCGAACAGTCGATGAGGGATCATCGCCGGATCCTGTCCGCGCTGAAAAAGCGTGACGACCAGCTGGCCCGCGCGGCGATGTCACAACACCTCGCCGCCGGCGCGGTTCCGCTGATCGATCACCTCACCGCCCGCGGGGTGGTCATGGACGCGAGCCGTCCGGCCTCGGGCTAACTGTTGTTCCCGCGCGCGCCTCGGCATATTCTGCCTGGGAGGGGGCAATGACAAAAGCGAGGAAAAGTGCCCCGAACGATCCGCGCGTCGGCCATCTTCGGTGTAGCTGTGATCGCGATAGCTCTCGCACCGCCGGCCGTCGCCGACCCACTGGACCCGATCCCCGGCAATGGCGTCTTTGTCGTGGGCCCCGACATCGCACCGGGCCTTTACCACACGGGCGGCTCGGGTTCGGCCTTCGGCGTCTGGATCAACAACGTGCCAACCCAGGACTCGATGTGCTCGTGGTTCACCTACAGCACGCCCGATGCGAACAAGGAGCACGTGCTTCAGACGAACACCTCGATCGGTCCGATGTACGCGAACATCAACACGGCGGTCAAGGCCTTCGAGTCGCAGAACTGTCAACCCTGGACACGGGTTTCCTAGGGCGCCTCGCCGGCCCACGCCCGGGTGTCGTGATTCTTGTCGCGAAAGGCATTGCGATAACTTTGCGGCGCCACTCCCAGCAGGCGGCGGAACTGTTCGCGGAAATTCGTAACTGACGCGAAACCGACTCGGCGCGAGATGGATTCGACGCTGTCGGAGCTGCACTCGAGCAGCTCCTCGGCGTGCTTGATCCGGACGCTGTTCACCCACTGCATCGGCGTCTGGCCCGTTTCCGTCTTGAACCGCCGGTTGAGGGTTCGCTCGCTGGTGGCGGCCTGCCTCGCGATGTCGCGGAGCGTCAGCGGCAGGTGGGCGTTGCCCTCCAGCCAGACCAGCAGGCCGTCGAGTTCGGTGTCGGACCTTCCGCGGCGGCGAATGACGAACTGAGCCTGGTCGCCGGTGCGGTGAAGGGGCGTGACCGCTAACCGGGCGGCGTCGGCGGCCGCCGCCGAGCCGTAGTCGCGCGCAACCATGTACAGGCACAAGTCGAGCCCCGCGGAGGCCCCGGCGGAGGTGAGAACCTGGCCTTCGTCGACGTAGAGCGCGGCGGCATCGAGTCGGACGTCGGGATGCACGGCGGAAAACAGGTCGGCGGCCGACCAATGCGTGGTGGCGCGTTTGCCGGCCAGTATCCCGGCGGCGGCGACGGTGAAGGTGCCGCTGCAGATGGAGGCGATGCGAATTCCCTTGCCGTACGCGGACTTCAGCGCCGCGATGACGTCCTCCCGGACCGGCACCGTGACGTCGTTGCGCCCGGGCACCACGATGGTATCGGCGTTCGCGAGTTCCGCCAGGCCGCAATCGGTGGCGATCCGCACCGGTCCGGCCGGAACGACGGGGTCCGCGCCGCAAACCCGAACGCGGTACCCCGGAGCGCCGGTCGGGAGGTAGGCACGACCGAATACCTCGATCGCGATCGCCAGATCGAACGCGATGACGTCCGGCTCGGCCAGGATCGCCACGGAGTGCATGGGTTGGCAATATACCGGTCCATAGTGTCAATCCAGCCACTGGTTTTGTCGGACGCGGCCGATGACGATGACGTGGTGCACGCACAGATCGTCTTGTACGACGGGTTCGACCCGCTTGACGTCGTCGGGCCCTTCGAAGTCTTGTCGGCTGGCAGCGACCGTGTGGGAGGCGACTTGACGGTGACGCTGGTGTCGGCGGAGGGGCCGCGCAGCGTCATCGGCGGCACTCGCGGTTTGGCGCTGACGGCCGCCGCCGCACTCGATCCATCGGAAAGCGGCTGCGTGATCGTGCCCGGCGCCAGCGGCCCCATCACCGGTGATCCGGACGACGGTGTCGAGACCATCCCGGTGCTGCTGGCCCGAGCCGCGCAGACCGAGCTGACACCGTTGTTGCGGAAGGCGTTTGACAACCCGGAGGTGACGGTGGGCGGTGTCTGTGGCGGATCCGTGGTGATGGCGATGTCCGGCCTGATCGAGGGGCGCCATGCGGTGACTCATCACCTGGGCCTGGAGCTGCTCGAAGCCGCGGGTGTGCATGCGGTGGCGGCGCGCGTGGTCGACGACGGCGACCTGATCACCGCGGGCGGTGTCACGTCGGGGCTGGATCTGGCCCTGTACCTGCTGGACCGGTGGTACGGACCGCGAGTCGCGCACGCCGTCGAGGAGCTTTTCGAGTACGAGCGTCGGGGCACCGTGTGGCGTCCGACGGGACGAGATCCGGTGGAGGCATAGATGGGCATCGGCGGTGACTGGGACGTAACGATCAAGACCCCGATCGGGACTCTGGCCGTGCGGTATGCGTTCGCCGAGTTGCCGGGCGGACTGACCGGCACGGCGACGTACAAGGGCGAAACAGTTCCCTTGCAGGACTTGATAAGTGGCGCGGCCGCCGAGGGCACGCGGCTGACCTGGCGGCAATCGGTGACCAAACCGATGCGGCTCAACCTGGACTTCGACGTCGTGGTCGACGGGGATCGGATGGCCGGGCATTCCCGCGCGGGCCGGTTACCGCGGTCGGCGGTCTCCGGCATCCGCCGCTGACCGCCAGCACGACGCCGATCAGCCCGCGAGGGCCTCGATCAGCATCTCCCGCAGCCGACCGGTGTCGACCTTGCCGGTGCCCCCGCGCGGCACGCCGTCATCGGATTCCAACAACAGCCACACGGTCGGAACCTTGAACGCGCTCAGCAGCTTTCGCGCATAACGACTCAGACGATCGGCGGACACGGCCCCGTCGCACACCACCGCGGCGCCCACCCGTTGGCCCGTGGTTCCCGGCACGCTGGTGACAAAGGCACTGCGGACACCCTCGATGGTGCGCAGCGCTCGTTCGACCTCGCTGGGATAGACGGTGGCGCCGCTGACCTTGAACATGTCGTCGGAGCGCCCGTGGTAGAACAGGAACCCCTCTTCGTCGAGGCGGCCCAGGTCGCCGGTGGGGTAGAAGCCATCGGCGGTGAACAGCTCTTCTCGGCTGCGACCGCAGATGCCGCGCAGCGTGTGTGGTCCCCGAATCTGGATCATGCCCACGGCGCCGGCCGGCACGGGCTCGCCGCTGTCGGGAGCCACGATGCGAACCTCCATGCCGCTGAACGGCTTTCCGCAGCTGCCCCACGCAGTCTCGGGCATGTCGGTGTCGGCGGGATAGCCGCAGTATGGACCGAATGCCTCGGTCATGCCGAACAACGTGGCCCGAGCGCCCGGCTGGGCCCGCTGTTCGGGCGGGAGCAATGCCTGCAGGCTCCCCGGCAGCAGGGCCGACAGATCGGCGCCGACAGTGGCGGCGTGCCTGGCCAACGCCTCCGCTTGGTCCGGCCAGCCGCGAAACAGCGTCACCCGCTCGGCTTCCAGCAGGCGCAGCGTGGTCTCCGGCCGCGGAATCTCCTCCGTCACCAGGGTGGCACCGGCCAGCAGCGTGGACAGGATTCCGCTGCCGAAGCCGCCCACCCAGAAGAACGGCATGGGCAAGTACAGTCGGGTGTCGGCGGTGATGCAGCGCGCGGCCAGGCCCGACCGTACGGCCCTCAGTGCACTGCCGTGAGAGTGCAGGACCCCCTTGGGGGCCCCACTGCTGCCGGAGGTGAACATGATGACCAACGGGTCGGCGGCCGTGACCGTCTCAGTCATGGCATCGACGATTCGGCGCACCGGCTCGCCGGCGGTGGCGTGGGTGAGCCGGTCGGTCGTCCAGACCTGACGCAGGGCAGGAAGTTCGGGCCGCAGCTCCTGAAGCTCATCGAGATAGCGATGACCGCGAAATTCGTCGACACTGACCAGGAACTGCACCGCCGCGACACGCAGCTGCGTGGCGAGCTCACCGGCCTGTAGCAGCGTGCTCAGCGGTACCAGCACGGCACCGATGCGGGTCAGCGCGACAGCGACCTGCACCCAGCGAGTGCTATTGGGCATGATCAATCCCACCCGGGTGCCCTTGCGCACACCGGCTTCAATGAATACCGCGGCCAATTCTCTTGTGGTGAAGTCGAGTTCGCGATAACTGATCCGCGACGCAGGGTCGATGACCATCGGTGTGTCGCCGTCGCGATCGGAGCGGAACCGCACCAGTCCGTCGATGGTGTCAGGCATCGAAGAGCTCTCTCAGTCCCCGTGTGTCGACTTTGCCGCTGGAGAGCAGCGGCAGTTGGTCGCGCGACAATGTCAGGAACCGCCGGGGGATCTTGTATGCCGACAATTCCGCCTTCAGCCCGTCCCGCAGCGCCGCCTCGTCGAAGGCGGCGCCCTCGGGCACGACCACGACCGCCGCGACCAGCTGTCCGCGCTGCGCATCCGGGACACCGACGACATGGGCCGTCAGCCCGCCGGTGACCTTGGCGATTGCCCGTTCCACTTCGTCGGCCGAGACATTGGCGCCGGCCGTCTTGATCATCGTGCTGAGCCGGCCGACGTAATAGAAGAACCCGTCGGCGTCGGCGCGCACCAAATCCCCAGTGTGGAACCAACCGTCGGCGTCGAAGCACTCCTCGCGACTGCGTCGGTAGTAGCGCTGCATCACGAACGGTCCCCGGATCCACAGTTCCCCGACCCTGCCGACGCCGACAGCCAGTCCGGTTTGGGTGTCGACGATCCTGGTGTCGAAGCCGGGCGCCGGTCTGCCGAACGATCCGCGCCTGCTCTCGGGTTGATCGGTCTCGTCGTCGCTGATCAGCACGATGCTGCCGGCCTCGGTCATGCCCAGCATGTTGTGCCGCAGCTCGGGATCGGCCGGTCGAACCTCAGCCGCCATGATCGGGTACAGGTTGCCGCGACGCATCGATGACAGGTCACGGCGCGCGAAGCTCGGATGGTCGGCGAGGTGCGCGATCCCTGCGCTGAAACCGTTGGTCAGGGTGGGTTTTTCGGCTTCCAGCAAATCGAGCGTCGTACCGGGATCCTCGGCGTTGGAGCACACCAGCGTCGAGCCGGCGACCAGGGTGGCTAGCAGTCCGAACGCGAAGCCGCCGATCCAGAAGAACGGCGAATTGCAGAACAGCTTGTCGTCGGCTGTCAAACCGCGAATGGCGTTGAGATTGTGCTGGTGTTCGAGCAGCGCGCCGTGCGTGTGCACGACGCCCCTGGGGGCGCTGCTGGAGCCCGACGTGTACACGATGGCCAGGGGATCGCAACCCCGGACGTCATCTTGCGTCGCCGCCAACAGCGCGGGGGTCACGGTATCGGCCAGCCGGTAGAACCGGTCGATGTCGCGGACGCGCCGCCGCGCACCGGGGCGGTAGCTGATGCCGACCTGCCGGAGTTGCGACGCGCCCGGGGCCAAGAGCCGGTAGTCGGATCCGAAATTCGGGTCCGACAGCACCTGCTCGAGGCGTTGCACGTAGTCGTGAGTGCGGAAAGATGCTGCGCTCAAGAGTATTTCGACATCGCTGTCGAGCAGTTGTTCGTGCATCTCGCGGGCGGTGACGAAGGTGGAGAAGGGAACCACCACGGCGCCGATTCGCGCCGCCGCCAGCATAGCGACGACGAATTCCGACCCGTTGGGGTAGAGCAGGCCGACGTGGGTGCCCTTTCCCGCGCCGACCGCGATCAGCCCGCGGGCGAGCTCGGCCGAGCGGGCCTCGGCTTGGCCATAACTGATGCGGTCACCGTCGCAGATGAGTAGCGGATGTTCTGCGCCCGCACGGGCCCGGCGTGTCAGGACGTCGGCGACGGTCGGGCTGTCACCGGGCATGGTCACTGTTGGCTGCGCTGAAGAAGCGCTGAACCGCGCCCAGATCGGCTTTGCCCGACGGTGTCCGCGGGATGGTGTCGACGATCGCGATCTCGGTGGGGATCTCGTAGCGCGCCAGCCGCGTTCCCAGGTATTGCACCAGCGCGTCGGAGTCGACGGACGCGGACCCGCGCAGCTCCACCAGGGCGACCGGCGTCGCCCCGAGACGCTCGTCGGGCCGGCCGACCACCGCTGCACCCGCCACCGCGGGGTGGCTCTCCAGGGCGGTGCGAACGTCGTCGGGCATCACCTTGAACCCACCACGGATGATCGCCTGGTCGGCCCGCCCGACGATCCACACGAAGCCGTCCGCGTCGATGCGCGCCATGTCCGTGGTCCGCATCCACTGGGCCGACGGCCCCAGTTGGCCCGGCTTGACCTCGAGCAGACCGACCTTGTCGGTCCCCAGTGGCGTGCCGTCGTCCGCGACCACCCGCAACTGCGCACCCGGGTTGGCACGGCCGACGCTGCCCCGTTTGGCGGCCCAATAGCGTTGGTGATCCGGTAGGGTCCAGCCGGCGACACCGCCACCGAATTCGGTTGCCGCGTAAGACGTCAGGACGGGAATGCCGTATTTGGCGGTGAACGCGTCGGCGTCGTCGGCCGTCAGCGGGGCCGTGCCGCAGGTGACGGCGCGGATGCTGTCCAGATCGGCCGGCGGCAGGTTTGAGTGCAACACCGTGCGCAGGGCCGCGGGTACCAGCGACACGGTCCGCGGCCGGTGCCTGCGCACCGCGTCGGCCCAGGCGTTGAGCTCGAAACGTTCGAGAAGCGCGAATGGTCGTGCGTCGGCGATGCATTGCAGCACGCGGAATACCCCGCCGATGTGCACCAGCGGGGAGTTGACGATCGCGACGCCGCTACGTAGCTCGGTGGGCGCCGGGACGCGGCCGGGTTCGGCGCCCATCACGCTGCGCGCCAGCATGTCGTAGCCGAGGTCGACCCTTTTGGGCGGACCCGTCGTACCGCTGGTCAACATTCGTACCGCGACCCCGGTCCGCGGGTGGACCTCCGGACGAGTCGTCGAGGCCACGGCCGGGGCATCATCCAACCGACCCGAAATCGCCACCGTGGTGGCGTCGGTGGTCGGGGGCAGCAGTGTCGTCAGATCGGTGCTTTCCCCGATGATCAGGGGCAGCCGCAGTCCGGCGATGTCGGCCTTGGTGCGCTCGTCCCCGCGAGCGGGGTTGATGACGACCACCGTGCCACCGCCCAGCAGCACCCCGAGAAACGCGGCCACCTGACCGGGCCGGTTGCGCAGCAGCATCCCGACGTCGGGTCCGCGCTCGGCGACGAGACAGGCGATGCGCTCTGCCATGGCGCGGACCCTGTCCCACGAAATCCATTGGCCGTCATACTCGATCGCGTGGGCGCCCGGCTCCAGGTTGAGGACGTCAGCGATGCGTTGACTGAGCGGGTGCGCAGGCATCAGCGGGTCTTCGGAGTACGCGCCGCACCTTCGCCGTCGGCCTTCTGGGCGGCGAGTTCGGCAGTGCCGAGCGGGTTGCCCAGGCGGGTATAGATCAGCCCCTGCTCCATGGCCGCGCGATACGGCTTGTCGAGCGACTCCCAAATCGCCTTCACCGTGCCCTGAGTCGCGGTCGGTGGCTTCGCGGCGATCGTCGCGGCAATCTCGTGCGCGCGGCCCCAGAGCTGCTCGGCGGGGACCACCTCCGACACCAGTCCAATCCGGAGCGCGGTGTCGGCGCTGACCCGCTCGTCGTTACCCATCAGGGCGATGCGCAACGTCTCGCCAAGACCGATGCGCCTCATCAAGCCGATCGGCTCCAAGGCGCAGACCAGGCCGGCGGATACGTGCGAGTCGAAAAAGGTGGCGTCCTGCGAACAGATGACAACGTCGGATTCGTTGATGAAGTAGAACGCGCCCGCGGTGCACACGCCCTGAACGGCGCAGACGACCGGCTTCCACATCTTCTGCCACTTGGGGCTGAGCGCCTCGCCGGGATCCTCGTGGTTCCAGATATTCTCGGGCTGCCCGTAGGGCGTTTTGATGTCCAGCCCTGCGCTGAACGCCCGATCACCGGCTGCCCGCAGCACCACCGCGTTGACCGACTCGTCGAGCTTGACCATGCGCCAGGCGCGGCTCATCTCCTCACACATAGTGCGGTTGAACACATTCAGCTGCGCGGGCCGGTTCAGTGTGATGGTCGCGACCTGGTCGGTCTCGTCGACCTCGAGCAGGATGGTCTCGAACGTCATCGGCATTGCCAATCGGGCTTACGTTTCTCGACGAAGGCTTTGGGCCCTTCGGCCGCGTCCTCGGTCCGCAGCACGCGCTCGCGGAACGTTTCTGCCATGATCTCGGCTTCGTGCAGCGGCACGTTGAGACCCTTGAGGATGGCCAGGCGAGTTCCCCGAACCGCCAGCGGCGCATTGGAGTTGACGATGCCGGCGATCTCGTGCGCCCGCTCGAGAAGCCGGTCGTGCTCGACGATTTCGCTGATCAGACCGAGTTCGTAGGCGCGTTGCGCGCTCATCCGCTCGTGCTTGCCCATCAATGCCATCCGCAGGGCAATGGAGCGGGGCAGCACGCGCGACAGCCGCACCATCTCGCGTCCGGCCACCAGTCCGATGCTCACGTGCGGATCGAAGAATGTTGCCTGCTCCGAGGCGATCACGATGTCCGATGTGGTGACCCAGTCCATGCCGGCGCCGCAGCACAACCCGTTGACCGCGGCGAGCACCGGCTTGGCGGCCGTGCGAAATGGGGGAGTGCCCTCCTGCGGTGCCTCCCATTGGTCGTAGGTCGACAGATACGGGCGCTCGTAGATCACCTTGCCGTCTTCGGGAATGGCCCTGACGTCGGCGCCCGTGCAGAACGCGCGACCGGTGCCGGTCACGATGGTCAGCCAGACCTCGTCGTCGTTCTCGGCCTCGTCGTAGGCGGCCCGCAGCTCGGTGATCATGTGGGGGCTGAGGGCGTTGAGGGCGTCCGGACGGTTCAGCGTGATGGTGGCGGTATGCCCGTCGACGTCGTAGTTGATGGTGTCGAACGAGTCAGTAGGCATCCTGCTCCCTCATCGGCCCTGAAACTTCGGTGCCCGTCGCTGCCGGAAGGCTTCCAGGCCTTCCTTGAAATCTGCTGTCCGGCAGGACAGTTCGAGATTGAACAGCTCTTGGGTCATGGCTTGGCTCAGCGTGGCCTGCTGGCCGAAGCTCAGGGCCTGCTTGGTCAGCCCGATCGCCGCGGTCGGACCGCAAACCAGCCGCTCGAGCAGTTCCTCGGCGGTGCCCTCGAGTTCGGCGGGGTCTACCGCTTGGTGGATCAATCCCCAGTCGGCCGCATCGTCCGCGCTGACCTTCTCGCCGAGCAGCAGCATCCGCCTGGCCCGTGCCAGGCCGACCAGCCGGGGCAGCAGCCAAGTCGCGCCCGAGTCGGGGCTGAAGCCCCGGTCCACGAAGGGCTCCCAGAACACCGCATCGCTGGCGGCAACAGTGAAGTCGGCTGCCAGCGCGAGATTGCAGCCGAACCCCGCGGCCCATCCTCGCACGCTACAGAGCACCGGCAGCTGGATGCTCGCCACCAGCTCGATCACGCGATGAGCGGCATGGGGGATGCGCCGCACGAGATCGCCGGTGCGGGGACGTTGTTGGTCGTTGGCGGCGACCCAGTCCACTCCGGCGCAGAAGTCGTCGCGGCCCCGGATGTGAACCGCGCGCAACGAATCGTCGGCGGCGGCATCGGTCAGTGTCTCGACCATGGACCCAATCATTGCCTGGCTCAACGAGTTACGCCGGGATGGACGATCCAGCGTCAGCCGCAGCACGGCGCCGTCCCGCCGCACTGTCACCGCACCATCGGCACCGGCCGTGTCGGCCTCCTGACTCACCGTCGAATCCGGCCTTTCTGCCGATACGGTTACCCATACAGTAGGCAATACGATTGATACGCTGTATAAGTTAGCAGGGTACGCTGCCGCCGGACATAGCCGGGCCGGAACCCGAGCGAAAAGAGACAAGCATGGCCTTGCAGGAGGGGCGACCCGAGGGGCGGGCCGCTTCAGAGGCGCCGGGCACCAGCGACGCCAAATTCGGCGAGCGGCCCCTGGCCCAGACCGTGGCCGCCGCCGGGGCCATGCGGCGCCTGAGTTCGCTGCTGCTGTCCCTCGAACATCCGCATCCGACGGTCGACACCATGGTGGAGAAGTTCGCGCAGTGGGAGCGCGAGCTCGCGGTCGCGGCTCCCGTGGACAACGCACCACGCATCGGCGACGTCCCCGATGACCCTCGGCGCGTCTATCTCAACCACGCGACAGACATTGGCGCCTACAACCCGTGCTTTCCGGAGTATCTGTTCGACCACCTCGATGCCGACCAGGCCACCGGGCGGGTCAACTTCCCGCTCGTCTACGAGGGCCCGCCGGGGTTGGTGCACGGCGGCTTTCTGGGCGTCTTCTTCGACTGCGTCATCCAGCACCACAATTGCGTCGCAGGCCTTTCGGGCAAGACCCGGTCGTTGGTGGTGACGTTCCGCCGTCCGACCCCCGCGTTGACCGAACTGCGGTTCGACATCGCTCGTGCGCAAAGCGAGCGCGGTGTCGCCTCGACAGCGCGGCTGCTGCTCGATGACGAAGTGCTCTGTACCGGCGAGGTGAGCACGTTGGCGTCACCACCGGAAAAGCTGGCCGGGTTTCAATTCGGCAGGCGGCGAAAGGAGTCCGACACATGACTGCCCCAAGCGCCGAGGACGATCGTGTGCTGTTCGAGGCCGACCGCGACCGCCGCATCGCGACGATCACGCTGAACAATCCCGCGCAACACAACTCCTACGACGCCGCCATGCGCGAGGCCGTCGCCCGCTGTCTGGATCGGGTGGCCGAAGACGACGACCTCACGGTGGTGCTGTTGCGCGGAGCTGGTGGCGTCTTCTCCACCGGCGCCGACATGAACAACGCGTACGGCTGGTACGGCAAGCAGGGCGACGTGGGCGAGGACGCGTCGGCCAAGCGCCGCCCCAGCCAGCGCCGGCGACTCGCCGTGGACCGCAAGTCTTTTGGCTTCTACCACAATTTCATGGGCTTTCCCAAGATCACGGTGGGTGAGATCGCCGGGTATGCGCTCGGCGGCGGGTTCGAGATGGCACTGATGACCGACATCTCCGTGATAGCGCGTGACACGAAGATCGGCATGCCGGCGACCCGCTTCCTCGGCCCGGCGCTCGGCAGCCTGCACATGTTCTTCCACCGGCTGGGGCCCGTGCTGGCCCGCCGCCTGCTGCTCACCGGCGACGTCATCGAGGCCGGCGAGCTCGAGCACCTCGGAATTTTCACCGACACATGCGATTCAGCCGCTGTCGGGGCGCGTGCGCGGTACTGGGCCGAGAAGGCGGCGAAGATGCCCGCCGACGGAGTGGTGATCGCCAAGGAAGCGTTCCGCCTCGTCGAGCAGAGCCAGGCGTACCAGGGTGAGGAAGTCGCCAGCTATCTCTTCCACGCCTTCGGCACCAACCTGCAATTCGGGCCGGACGAGTTCAACTTCGTCAAAACCCGCGCACAGCACGGCACGAAGGAAGCGTTCCGGCTCCGCGATGAATACTTCGACGTGCCGGAACCCGAAGCGTAATAGGCCGATTCGTTCTCGGCTAGCGCGCGGCCGGGGCCTTGGTACGCGCCCGTGAACCAGGCGACTTGGCCGCCTTGCGTGGCCGTGACGGCGCCGGCTTGCCGGCTCTCGATCCCTTGCCCTCCTCGATCAACCGACTGGCGTGATCGAGGATACAACCGAGGCCGTATTCGAAATTGGTTTCGTCGGGTGCGCCGATCCGATGACCGATCCGGCTTACTTGCGCGAGGAGGGGGGTCTTCTCGGGATCGATGGCGACGGCGTCCTCGATAGCGCGTGCACCCTCGTCGGAGGATTGGTTCTTTTCGTACAGCCGCTGCAGCACCACCGATCCGCGGACGTGCACCGAAACGGCCGAGTACGTATCGAACGCATCCTCCGGCGACAGCCCGGCCTCAACCAGATTGGCGATCGCCTTCTCCATCTCCTCGGCGCCCAACCGCGCCGCCTTCGGGCTAAGTGCGGCACGAATCAAAATCAGGTCGCACAGAATTGGGTTGCCCATGAACGTCTTACGCATCAGGCGTGCATGGTTGCGCAGCGTCTCGCGCCAGTCGCTGGCCTCGACGTAGGGGGTGGCGAACACATACTTGCTCAACGCGCGATCGGTCATCGCGTTGAGCAGGTCGTCCTTCTTGCGGAAGTACCAGTAGATGCTGGTTACTCCGACGCCGAGATGTTTGCCGAGCAGCGGCATGCTCAAGTTGTCGATCGATACTTGCTCCGCGAGTTCGAATGCGCCACTGATAATGTCATCGGGATTGATGGAACCGCGTTCGCGTCGTTGACGCTTATCGGCGGTAGCCTGCTTTGCCACTACGGGCACCTCCATCACGATGTATCCTTTGTATACGGTCGGAGAGCTGTGCGAGCTCACCTGCGCATACGCTGGCGTTTCTGCCGCTCGACGATTACCGTCAGCCCGGCCTTTCTGCGCTTTTCCATCTGCTACTGTAATACCTATCGTAGGCTTTTTGGTAACGAAGGCTGGACGGGCGAGATGACCGGGCACAGGCCATTGATCGAGTCCCCCGATGAGCCACGGGAATTGCCATGGATTTAGGTCTGGCGCATGCGGCAACGGTGGTGGTCGGCGGTAGCCGCGGGATGGGGCTGGCGGCGGCTCGATGCCTCGCCGACGAGGGCGCCCGGGTGGCAGTGGTCGGCCGCAGCCGTGACGCACTTGACTCCGCGGTTGCGGATCTGACCGGACGTGGAAGCGCGGATGCCGTTGGTCTCGTCGCGGACATCGGTGACGCGGGGCAGGTCGACGAAGCATTCGCCGACCTCGCACGGCGGTGGGGCGACGAACTCAATGTGCTTGTCAACACGGTCGGGCCGGGCGCGGCGGGCAGTTTCGACGATTTGACCGACGAGCAGTGGCGCCAAGCCGTCGAAGACGGTGTGATGGGCATGGTGCGCTGCGTCCGTGCGGCACTTCCGCTGCTGCGCAAGGCGCAATGGGCACGGATAGTCAACTTCTCGGCGCACTCGACCCAGCGGCAGAGCGTCATGCTGCCCGCCTACACGGCGGCCAAGGCGATGCTGACAAGCGTCTCCAAGAATCTGTCGTTGCTGTTGGCCAAGGACGAGATCTTGGTCAACGTGGTGTCGCCAGGCACCATCGCATCCGAGTCGCTGGCCGGCTGGGCGCGGTCGGTGGGCGTCGACGGCGACGACCCCTACACGCTAATGGACGCCATTGCCAAGCACTTTGGCCATCCCGCGCACATGCCCCGGGCGGGACTGCCGGAGGAGATCGGGCCGGTGGTCGCCTTCCTTGCGTCGCGGCGCAACTCGTACATGACCGGGGCAAACATCAACGTCGACGGTGGTTCGGACTTCACCTAACCGCCCGGATGGAAGAAAGTTCGGCTGACGAGAAGGAGTCGACGGTGGCGACGGCAAGTGAGGCGCGCGCCTGGGCGCGCGGGGCGCTGCGGGGAATCGGCGACTCTCTGTATACCCCGTTCTGCGGCCCGGATGGTGACGACATCGACTGGGAGGCATACCGGACGCTGGTGCGGTATTGCGTCGGCGACCTCGGACACCCGATGTTGTGGTGCACCAGCGGCCTCGCCGAATTCTGGTCGCTGACTCTCGACGAGCGAAAACGCTTGCTGGAGGTGGCGATCGAGGAAGCCCGCGCCGTCAACCCCGATGTTGTAGTGCAAGCCTGCACGGCGGCCATGGCGGCGAAGGACTGTCTCGAGTTGACGCTGCACGCCCAAGAGGCCGGCGCCGACATTGCCTACATCCAGACGCCGATGATGGAGGCGCACGGCGGCGAGGGCGTGCTGCGATTCTTCAAGTACATCGCTGCCCGCACCGACATCGCCCTGGGCATGTTCAACTCACCGTCGTCCGGTTACGTGCTGACCGCGGCCGAGAGCGCACGGATCTACGACGAGGTGCCCGCGGTTTGTGCCACGAAGGAGGGCGCCTTCCGGCCGGCGAGCAGCCGGATGCTGCATCAGTTGGCGCCTGGCCTGGTGCTCTGGGAATGCGACAAAACGATCTATCGCGCGGGATGGCTGCGCGACGGCATCGTCTGTCCGGCACAGCTGGGCACCGCGGGCTACCTGTTCGAGACCCCACAGCGGCGATTGTTCTCCCATTATTGGGATTTGGTGCAAAGCGACAAGTTGATCGAGGCGATGGATTTCGGTCGTGAGTCGGGACTGGACCAGTTCGACCTGGACGTCGGATCCTGGTGGACCTGTTACCCGGGGCGGCCGGATTACTTCACTCATTGGGCTGGCGCGTTCAAATACGCCGCCTCGCTGCTCGGATTGCCGATAGGCGAGTATCCGCATTCGCGCCCACCGCAAGCGGAGTTGCCGCCGGAGGCCAAGTCGCAGATCGAAGAGGCTTACCGCCGGCTCGGGCTGATCGGAACGTAGCGTCCACAAAAAGCCGGCACCGCAAGATAACTCACAAGCGACGGCCCGGCCACCGACACGGTGACCGGGCCGTTCACCAAACCGACTACTGTTCGGCCTTCTGGCGCGCCTCCGCCGTCTTGGCCTTGCCCCGGGCCTTCTCGGCCGCGGCTTCCTTCTTCGCCGCGCTGCGCTGAGCGTCGGCCTTGTCCTGCTGGGCTTGGCCCTCGTTGACCAGATCGTTGCGGCCGATAATCGTGCCGATGATCTCCTTGGCCTTGCCGAAGACCGCTTCGACGATGCCCTGGACCGCCTCGATCGGGCCGCTCTTGATGTCAGCCATTGCGTTTCCCCTCCCTGGTAATGGGTGTTTGAGTTTGCTTTCCCTGTTCGGCGGTCGGGAAAAACGTGATCCGGACGTGGCGCTCGCCACAGCTTGGACGAGGCCCGTCCGCCTGGCGATCCGCGGTGCTGGCGATCGCGGTGGACAGTCCGGTCAACTGGGCGGAAATCCGCTGTTCGGCCGGGGTGCGCGGGGGCGTGGCGACGGTTGTGGAAAACGGTACCGATAGGTATACAGTATGCGTACAAAACATCGCGGAATCCGGTAGGCGAACGACGAGGAGGTACCGGGGGAGATGTCCGGCAGCGACGGCGCTTCCGAGGACGCAGTGCTCTACGAGGCCACCGGCAGCGGCGTCGCGATTCTGACCTTCAACCGTCCGGACCGTCTCAACGCCTGGGGCCCTGACATCGCCGCCGACTTTTACTCCGCGATCGACCGCGCCGAACAGGACCCGGCCATCCGGGTGATCGTGTTGACCGGGCGGGGCAAGGGCTTTTGCGCGGGCGCGTATCTCGGCACGCCGAGTTCCGCGCCGAGCTACGGCGACACGATGAAGAAGGCGGGCCAGACCAAACTCGCCGACTTGGTGGGCGAGCGGCCACCGCATTTCGTGACCACACTGCGCAAGCCCGTGATCGCGGCCATCAATGGCGCCTGTGTTGGCATCGGCCTGACCCAGGCGCTCATGTGTGACGTCCGGTTCGCTTCCGCCGGTGCCAAGTTCGCCGCGGTCTTCGCCCGCCGCGGACTGATCGCCGAGTTCGGCATCTCGTGGATACTCCCGCGCCTCACCACGTGGGGCGTCGCCCTGGATCTGCTGCTGAGTGGCCGCACCTTCCTCGCCGAAGAGGCCGCCGAGCTCGGCCTGGTCAAGGAAGTGGTCGCGCCCGAAGATCTGATGAAGCGCGCGTTGGACTACGCCGAGGACATCGCCCGCAATTGTTCGCCGGCGTCCATGGAAGTGATCAAGCGGCAGGTCTACGGTGACGCCACTCGCGATGTCGTGGACGCCACCTCGCGCGCCGAAACCCTGCTGCACGAAGCGATGCCGCGGCCGGACGTCATCGAAGGCATCACCAGCTTCCTCGAGAAGCGGCCCCCGCAGTTCCCCTCGCTCAACTCGACCGACGCTTAGCGCTCGCCGGTACCGCCCGGAAAGGAAGATCATGGTCAACTTGGGTTACAAGGCGATTGACGTCGACAACCACTACTACGAGCCCCTGGACGCCTTCACCCGCCACCTCGACAGGGCCTTCAAGAGCCGCGGCGTCCAGATGGTCAGTCAGGGCAAGCGCACCCTTGCCGTGATCGGGGGCCGGGTCAACCATTTCGTTCCCAACCCCACCTTCGACCCGATTATCGTGCCGGGTTGTCTGGATCTGTTGTTCCGTGGGGAGATCCCCGAAGGCGTCGATCCGGCGTCGCTGATGAAGGTCGAGCGGCTCGCCGACCACCCCGAGTACCAGAACCGCGATGCCCGTGTCGCGGTGATGGATACCCAAGAAATCGAAACGGCGTTCATGCTGCCGACTTTCGCATGCGGGGTCGAGGAGGCACTCAAGCACGACATCGAAGCGACGATGGCGTCGCTGCACGCATTCAACCTGTGGCTCGACGAGGATTGGGGCTTCGACCGGCCCGATCGCCGGATCATTGCCGCGCCGATCATCTCGCTGGCCGATCCGGCCGTGGCGCTCGACGAGGTGGAGTTCGTGCTGGGACGCGGCGCCAAGCTGGTGCTGGTGCGCCCGGCGCCGGTGCCCGGCTTGGTCAAGCCGCGCTCGTTGGGTGATCCCAGCCATGACCCGGTGTGGGCCCGGCTGGCCGAGGCGGGAGTTCCGGTCGGATTCCACCTCAGCGACAGCGGTTATCTGCACATCGCGGCGGCGTGGGGTGGCAAGGCGACATTCGAGGGGTTCGGCGCGAAGGATCCGCTGGACAACGTGCTCCTCGACGACCGTGCCATTCACGACACGATGGCCTCGATGATCGTGCACGGCGTGTTCACCCGTCATCCGAAGCTCAAGGCGGTCAGCATCGAGAACGGCTCGTACTTCGTCCATCGGCTGATCAAGCGGTTGAAGAAGGCGGCCAATACCCAGCCCCGTGACTTTCCCGAGGATCCGGTGGAGCAATTGCGCAACAATGTCTGGATCGCTCCGTACTACGAGGACGACCTGGTGGAGCTTGCCAATGTCATCGGCATCGACAAGATCTTGTTCGGTTCCGACTGGCCGCACGGCGAGGGCCTCGAGACGCCGGTGGCGTTCGCCGGAGAGCTCAACGGCTTCAGCGAAGAAGATATCCGTAAAGTGATGCGCCACAACGCCCTCGACTTGCTCGGCGTTCCCGTCGCGTCGGCCGTCTAGTCGCTCGCACTATGAGCGAATGGACCGTGGGCGCCGTTCTCGACGCCATTGCCGACGTGGTGCCCGACCGCCTGATGACGATGTGCGGAGACCGTAAAAGCACGTTCGCCGAATCGGCACGTCGCACCAACCGGTTGGCGAACTACCTCGAGGGCAGGGGTTTTGGCGTCTACGCCGCGCGCGATGAGTTGCAGCCCTGGGAGTGCGGCCAGGATCGGATCGCGCTCATCATGTACAACGACCTCTACCCCGACATGGTGATCGGATGCCTCAAGGCGCGCACCGTCCCGGTCAACGTCAATCACCACTACTCGCCGCGGGAAATCCGCGACCTGCTCGACTATGTGCGCCCCCGAGGCATCATCTACCACCGCTCGCTCGGCGCCCGGTTCGCCGACGTGTTGCCCCCGACCGGCACGGAGTTGCTGATATCAATCGATGACGGCAGTACCGTTCCCCAGCTGCCGAAGGCGATCTCGTTCGACGATGTGCTGGCGGCCGCCGGCCCCGACCGCGAGGACGCGGGCTCCCCGGATGACCTCATCATGATGTGTACCGGCGGGACGACGGGGCGCCCGAAGGGTGTGCTGTGGCGACAGAGCGACATGTATGTGTCGTCGATGGTGGGCGCCGACCATGCCAGCGTCACCGAGATCCATGACAAGGTCGCCGGGGGCGGACAGCCGTGGTTCGCCGTCTCTCCGCTTATGCACGCGGCCGGCATGTGGACCGCCTTCGCCGCGCTCTGCGCCGGCCTGCCGGTGGTGCTCTACGACGACCGCAACAAGCTGGACGTACGGTCGGTGTGGGAAACCGCCGAGCGCGAGAAGGTGGGCATGATGACCATGGTGGGCGACGCCTACGCCGGGCCGCTGATCGGCGAGCTGCGCGCGCGCTCCTACGACCTGTCCTCGCTGAACGCGATCGGCACCGGGGGGGCTGCGACCAACGCGAAACACAAACGCGCACTGATGGAATGCCTGCCGCACATCACCATCATCGAGGGCTACGGCTCCTCCGAGAGCGGCAACATGGCGTTCGGGCACAGCCGCGAAGGGAACGCCAGCGAAACCTTCCAGCCCAGGGACGGCGCGACCGTCGTGTCGGCCGATCGCAGCCGGTTCCTGCGGCCCGGTGAGCAGGAGGTCGGCTGGGCCGCCCGGACGGGACGGATCCCGCTCGGGTATTTCGGCGACGCCGAGGCCACGCAGCGAACCTTTCCGAAGATCGGGGGACAGCGGGTGGTGATCCCCGGCGACCGGGCATCTTTCGAACCCGATGGCACCATTCGCCTACTCGGGCGCGATTCGCTGGTCGTGAACACCGGTGGCGAAAAGGTATTCGTCGAAGAAGTCGAGGAAGTGCTGCGAGCGCAACCGGGCGTCGTCGATGCCCTGGTCGTAGGGCGGCCGAGCGAGCGGTGGGGACAAGAGGTCGTCGCGCTCGTCGCGACGCACGCCGATGCCGACCTCACCCAAGATGCGCTCTACGGCGCGTGCACGACGCAGCTGGCGCATTTCAAGGCGCCCAAGGCCTTCATTTTCGTCGAGCAGATCGAACGCCTCGGCAACGGCAAGCCGAATTACCGCTGGGCCAGAGAGCAAGCCACTCAACACGTTCCGGCGATCGCGCTGGTCCCGTCCGACCCCGAAGGAAGTCATGAACACCAAAGCGATTGACTGCCTGGTGAACGTCCACTTCGGGGAAGCCGAATCTCAGCCGACGTGGATGCTCAAGGTCAGGGACGATTACTTCAAGGGCCCCAAGTCGATGTTCGCCCCGGTCGACCTCTCCGAATTGCTCGCCGAGATGGACGAACAGGGCGTGCAGAAGGCGATCCTGATGGACTCGCTTGCCAACCCGTCCACGACCGCGCGCAAATTCGTCGAAGCTAGGCCGGACCGGTTCGCGCTGGCCATGGGCGGGGCCAACTTGCTGCGGCCGGTACGGTCGCTGCGCGAACTGACCGCCGTCTCGGCCGAGTTGCCCGTCGCGTATGCCGTAGTCGGGCCGAGCTTTTGGGGCGACGGCCAGTACCCGCCCAGCGACGCCGTGTACTACCCGCTCTACGCCAAATGCGCGGAACTGGACCTTCCGCTCTGCATCAACACCGGTATCCCGGGACCACCGATACCCGGGGAGGTTCAGCACCCGATGCACCTGGACCGCGTGTGCGTGCGATTCCCCGAACTGCGGCTGTGCATGATTCACGGCGCCGACCCGTGGTGGGACGTCGCGATCCGGTTGCTGTTGAAGTACGCCAACCTGCGCCTCATGACGTCGGCGTGGTCGCCCAAGCGGCTGCCCGAGAGTCTGCTGCACTACATGCGCACGCGTGGGCCCAACAAGGTGATCTACGCGTCGGACTGGCCGGTATTGCCCATGCGTCGCGTCATACCCGAGGCCCGTGCCCTTGACCTGCCCGCCGAGGTGCTGGACAACTACCTTTACCACAACGCGCGAGACTTCTTCTTCGGGAAGGACGAATAACGATGGACCGCTTCGAACTCCGCCGGCTGGACTACAGCCTGTCCGACGACCATGTGGCGCTGCAGGAAGCCTACAAACAGTTCTTCAAGACCCACTGCTCGATCGAAACCGTCCGGGCCGCAGAGCCATCCGGCTTCGACAAGAACCTCTGGGAGCGGTTGTGCGGGATGGGAGCGACCACGATGGCACTTCCGGAGTCATGCGGCGGCGACGGCGCCACCTTGGTCGATCTCACCTTGGTGGCCGAAGAGCTCGGCCGGTCGCTGGCACCCGTTCCGTGGATCGACCATGTGTGCACGGCTCGCCTGCTGGGCCGTCTCGGCGCGCTAGGGGCGCACGCCGCCGGCGTGGCGGATGGCGAACAGCTGGCCGCGCTGGACCCGCGCCTCGACGCCGGACGCGGTCCGCGGTTGATTCCCTCTGGCTCGATCGCCGACCACGTCATCGTCCGCGACGGAGACGAGGTCGTGCGGCTCACCTTCGCCACCCGCCCCGCGAAGGTCGACAACATCGGCCGGCTGCCGATGGCATGGGTTGACCCGGCCGCGGCCGACACCCGTACGGTCGTCGCCGAAGGACCCGATGCCCTGGCGACGTACCGACTGGCGCTCGACGAGTGGCGGCTGCTCACCGCGGCAGCGCTCGTCGGGCTGGTGGAGGAGACCATGACGATCGCGGCCGAGTTCGCCAGGACCCGCTACACGCTGGGCGTGCCCATCTCCACGCTGCAAGCGATCTCGCACCCCCTCGCTAACATGGCCATCACCGTCCAGGGTGGACGGAACCTGGCGCGACGCGCCGCCTGGTTCTTGGACAACGAACCCGACGAGCGGCCCGAATTGGCGCCCTCCGCTTTCGTTTTCATGGCCGAGGAGGCCGCCAAGGCGGCGACCATGGCGGTTCACATCCAGGGCGGACTCGGGGTTTCGTCCGAAGCCGCCGCGACGGCGTATCTGGTGCGCGCCCGGGGATGGCCACTGGCCGGTGGTGATCCGGGCGCCACGGCGCAACGGGTCGCCGAGATCGTGACCGCCCGCGAGGGCGCCGCGCAGCCGGCCTAGGAAGGGACGACATCATGGATTTCTCTCGCGTCGAATTGTCGAACGAGGACAAGGCATTCCGCGACGAAGCGCGCAGTTTCCTGGATACCCATATGACCGAGGAGATCAGGCGTCGGGACCGCGAAACGGGCGACAATTTCGACGAAGGTCTGCACCTGAAGTTCGGCGCGGCAGGCTATCTGGAAGCCGAGTGGAAACCGGAATCCGAAGGAGGGTTCACCCGGGTGCGGCGGCGCATCTGGGAGCTGGAGAAGCGGCGTGCACACGTGCCCTGGGTGACCTGGGGGACGACCGCGATGGTGGCCCGATCGGTGAACAAGTTCGGGTCGCCGCAACTGCGCGACGAGGTACTACCGAAAGTTTTCAGCGGCGAAGTCCGGTTGTGCCTCGGCTACACCGAGCCCGAAGGCGGCTCCGATATCGCCACCTGTAAGACCCGTGCCGTGCGGGAGGCGGATGGATCGAGCTGGGTCATCAACGGCTCCAAGATGTTCACGACCGGTGCCCATAACTGTCAGTACGTCTTCCTGATCACCAACACCGCCCCGGACGCGTCAAAGCACAAGAGCCTGACCATGTTCCTGGTGCCACTGGATTCGCCGGGGATCGAAATCCAGGGAATTCGCACGGTGGATGGCGATCGGACCAACATCGTCTACTACAGCGACGTGCGGGTGGACGACAAGTATCGGCTGGGCGAGGTGAACGGTGGCTGGACCGTGCTGCGCGAGCCGCTCAACGTCGAACACGGCGCTGTCGCCGCCGCCCCCGACGGGCTGCAAGACACCTCAATCATGATGCACCAGGCCGGTTTTCTATCGCAGGCGGTGGATAAGGCCGCGGCGAGCGTGACGCGGCCCGACGGCGACGGGCGCCGGCTCATCGACGACAAATCGGTGGCATACCGGCTGGGCCGCTGCATCGCCCGACTGGAGACGGCGCTGGCCACCCCGAGCATCTTCGGCCGGGTCGCGATCGCGCAAACAATGCGTGACATCGCTCCGGAACTGATGGACATCCTCGGGACCGCCTCAACGCTGCCGTACGGAACCGAAGCGGCAGCCGACGACGGCAGCGCCGAATACGCCTACCGATTCGCCCCGCTGGTGGGGATATATGGCGGCACGCTGGAGGTGTTCCGCAACATGATCGCGCAGTACATGCTCGGTCTCGGCAAGCCGGCTTACGCGTCGCCGGTCAAGAAAGTCTCCTGACCAGCGCGGCCGGGTTGATGTCTCTCGGACCCGGGCGCCCCTCAGCCGTGCCCGTAAATGATCCGCAGCATCTTGAGATTGATACGGATGAAACGTCCGAATTGCACAAAGAGGTTCTGACGCGTCCGCAGGGTTGCCGGGGTGGGCAGCGGTGCATCGGCGATGCGCTCGGCCGTCAGCGCGTTCACGTCCGAGTAGGAGGTTTCGTCGTCCATCGAAGTGCCTTTCATTCGGGGATCAGCCACCAGAATGGGCGGGCTTTAGCCTTGTAGATGAAGAGATAGTGCAGCAGCAGCTTGATCCAGTGACCGGCCAATCCGAGCTCACCGGAGGTGCCGGCGATGTCGCGACCCGTTTGCGGGTACTTCACCGGATCGGGGACGACCGGGAACATCGTCATGGCGGCGGCCGAACCCTCGCGCAAACCGGTGCCTGCCGAGGCGACGCATGCGGCACCCATGCTCGACATCGAGGCGCGGTGCGCAACTACGGTCGTTCCCTTGGTGATTCGATCGCGGATGGTCTCGGCAACCGTCTTGGCCATGATGCCCGACGGCATGCCGGTGCGCGGTGGACTGGGCGTGATGACGGTCCCGTTGGGACTCGTGCGCGGCCGGGAGATGGGATGCGGGGGCGCGAACGCGATGCCCGGGGCGAAGATGTTGGGATAGGCCGGCGACTCGTAGGTGTACGGCCAATCCTCGGCGGACCATTCGTCATACGGTTTGCCCGAGTAGTCTGCGTCGACCTTCATGAAGCCCGACGGCGCGAACAGAACGGAGTTGATGTCGTTGCCGTCCTTGTCGTATGCCATCAGTGCGGCTCCCCTGAACGGAGGCAGGAGCATGGCGAAGTCGAAATCCAACTCGTGCTCTCTGCCGTCGAGTTGCTCGTAGCGCAGCTTGCCGTCCATCACCTCGTGCACGGCAGCTTGCGTGATCGCTTTGACGCCGCGCTCGCGGAACAGCGATTCCGTCCACAGCCGGCTGGACTGCACGAAGCCCTTCTCGACGAAGCTCATGCCGCCGACGCCGAAGTCGCCCAGTTCGTACTCGTTGGTGAGGTAGACGACGTCCGCCAGGTCTCGCACGCCCTTGGCCCGCAACGTGTGCTCGACGTTGAAGGCGTACTCGAACGCCGCGCCCTCGCAGGTGCAGGTGCCGTGTCCGACGCCGATGACCAGCCGCTGTTTCTCGCCGGCCTTCAACCTGGCGATGACCCGGTCGAGCGCCTCGGCCGCCTCGACGGCGTGGGCCGCGGTGCACACCGAGTAAGAGTGGCCTGCGGGGCCGAGCCCGGGGGTAGCCGCGAAATTCAGGCGCGGTCCGGTCGCGTTGATGAGGTAGTCATACGTAATGGTGCCGCTCTGACCGTCGCGCTCCTCGTCGGTGTAGGTGAAGTCCACCGATGGCGCCGGCTGATCTTTGGTGCCCTCCGGATGGATCGCGGTGGCAAGCGCTTGGTGAAACACGATGCCCTTGCGGCGGTAGATGGGTTCGAGCGGAATGAGCACCTTGGCGGGATCCATGCGGCCCACTCCGACCCAGATGTTGGACGGGATCCAGTTCCAGTCGGCGTTGGGTGAAATCACGACGACTTCGTGACTGCGGCCCAGCCATCGGCGAAGGTGTAGCGCGGCGGTATGCCCGGCGATACCAGCGCCGAGGATGACGACTCGTGCCATTGATGCTCCTCTATGTCGTGCGCCGGCATCGCCGCACGACATGGTTGCCGCCGTGCGGGAACGCCAGGCGCTCCGAGGCCAGATTGCGCTCCGCGATGACGCGTTTCTAGGGCCGATGGACTCTATTGGGGGGAGGAATATGTGCGCCGAAGGAAAAATCAGTCGCATCGAGTAATACCCCTACCCGTATAGGTATTATAGCTCTTATGACCGAACACAACCACTACCAACAGGTGCTGGACGACCTCAACCCTCAGCACCGCGCCCTGCGCAAGATGATCCCCGACGTGTACCGGGGTTTCGCCGAGATGAGCAGCGGCGCACTGACCTCAGGAGCCTTGGACAAGAAGTTCAAGGAGCTGATCGCGATGGCGATCGGGGTCGTCGCCGGATGCGATGGCTGCATCGCCTCCCACGCTCAGGGGGCGGCCCGTGCCGGAGCATCCAAGGAAGAGGCCGCCGAGGCGATCGGCGTCAGCATTCTCATGCACGGTGGTCCGGCGACGATCTACGGTGCGCGCGCGTACAGCGCATTTTGCGAATTCGCTGACGGGACCGCGGGCACCGCTGAACCGACGCAATAAACGGGCACTATCGCGTTCGGTCCGTAATCAGCCCAGCTTGCTGGACCCGCTCAGGTCTGGATCCGATCCTCACCTGAAACTCTCGAAAGGAGCAATTATGATCGTCAAGTCACTGACCGCCGCCGACTTCGAGTCGACGGTACTCGCAAGTCCGATTGTGCTCGTTGACTTTTGGGCCCCATGGTGTGGGCCATGCCGGGCTTTCGCGCCCGTCTTCGAACGGTCCGCGCAGACCCACCCGGATATCGTGTACGCCAAGGTGGACACCGACGCCGAGCGCGAACTAGCCGCGACGGTAGGCATCCGCTCAGTGCCGACGATCATGGCGTTCCGCGATGGAATCCTCGTTTACAGTCAGCCGGGAGCGATGTCACCAGCCGTGCTGGACGATTTGATCGATCAGGTCAAGCGTCTTGACATGGCGCAGGTCCGTGCCAAGATCGCACAGCGAAAAGCTGCGGTGAAGGCGTAATGGCGCAATCGGTTCGCCCTCAACGGTAGGGAAGCAACCATGTGTTACCCCGTGAGCTGCGGGCGCTGCGGCAAGATCACCTGGGCGGGATGTGGGGCGCACGCCGAGAGCGTGATGAAACGGGTGCCCGCCGATCAGCGATGTGCCTGCCGCCAGAGCGTCGCCAGATAGTGCCCGGGCCCCGTCCCGAGGTCGGCAAACTGCGCTCAGAGAGTCAGGATCGTTGCCGCGGCGGTGCCCGGTGCGCCGTATAGCTGAGCGAAGCCCACGCGCGGCTCACCCGTTACCTGGCGATCGCCGGCCTGGCCGCGAAGTTGTCGCACCAGTTCGTGGATCTGCCGCAGACCCGAAGCCCCGATCGGCTCGCCGTTCGCAATGAGCCCGCCGTCGGTGTTGACCGGCATCGATCCGCTGATTTCGGTTGCGCCGTCGGCCAATAGCTTTTCCTGCTCGCCGTCGGCGCAGAACCCGCATTCGGCCATGTGAATGATCTCCGCGCCGGCGTCGGTGTCCTGCAGTTGGATGACGTCGACGTCCTGCGGTGCCACGCCCGCTTTCTCGAACGCGGCGCGCGACGCGTACACAGTCGGGGAGACGTCCTCGTCGACCGGAGCGAAGGTGGTGTTGACCTCGTAGGCGCCATATCGACGGGTGCGCACCTCGACCGCCCGCAGGAAAATCGGCGTCGCGGTATAGCGGTGCGCGATGTCCGCGCGGCACATCACCACGGCCGCGGCCCCCTCGTCGGGTGCACAGAACATGTACTGCGTGAGTGGGTAGTTCAGCATCGCGGAGTTGAGGATGTCGTCTTCGGCGATAGGCTTGCGGCGAAACGCATTGGGGTTCAACGCCCCATTGCGAAAGTTCTTCGCGGCCACCTTCGCCAGTGTCTGCTGCGAGATGCCGTGATCGTGCAAATAGCGGTTGGCCTTCATGCCGAAGAACTTTGTCGTCAGGTACTGGCCGTTCTCGGCGTACCACCGAGGCATCCCCACCAGGGCGGGGTCCTCGGTGAAGGCACCGCGCGGGTGCTTGTCCAGACCGATGGCGATCCCGATGTCGTAGTCGCCCAGCCGGATGCCGTCGGCGCACGCCTTGGCGGCGCTGGCGGCGGTCGCGCACGCGTTGAACACGTTGGTGAACGGGATGCCCGATAGTCCGACCATGGCGACGATCGCGTCGGGATTGGCCACGGTCCAGCTGCCCCCCGTGGCGGCTTGGATGTCCTTCCACTCGATGCCCGCGTCGGCGACCGCGAGATGGATGGCGCCAGCGGCCATCTCCATCGCGGACTTGCCCTCGAAGCGGCCGAACGGGTGCAGGCCGACACCGATGACCGCGACGTCATTCACGCAATGGCTCCCGAGTCCTTCAGTTCCTCGATGCGGTCCCAATCCATGCCCAGTTCCATCAGCACGATCTCGGTGTGCTCGGAGGCCTGGGGCGCCCGCGTGGTGACCAGCGGCTCGTGGTTGAACTGCACGGGGCCGCGCACGACGCGGAAAGGCTTTCCGCCGCTGGCGAGTTCGACCTCGCTGACCATGTCGTTGGCAAGGGCCTGCTCGTCGTCCACCAGGTCGAGCAGGCTCTGGAACGGCGCCCACTGACCCTTCATCGTTTTCAGGTGCTGCCGCCAGTACTCGAAGGGCTTGCCGGCGAAGGCCTTTGCGATCAGTTCGGCGGCCGCGTTGGCATTCTGGATCAGCGGGAGCACGTCGGAGAAGCGGGGATCGTCGGCCGCCTCGGGGATGCCGAGATGCTCGAACGTGTCGCGGATCAAGCCGGTCGGGCTGATGATGCACAGGTTGATGGTGCCGCCATCGGAGGTCTCATAGTTGCCCATGAAGGGGTTCACCGACATCGCGGTGGCGGAGCCCGGCATGGGAGTGCGCATCACCTGCCCGGTCTCCATGCCCTGCGTCACGCTCGCCCCCGCCGCCCACCAGGCCGTGCTCAGCAACGACACGTCGAGCTCGAGGGCTTCTCCGGTGCGCTCGCGATGCAGCAGCGCCGCCGAGATGCCGCCGGCGATGAACATGCCGCCGATGGAGTCGCCGAACGCGGGAATGCCTTGCCCCAGTGCGCCGCCCAGCTCCTCGGGCGTCAGCGCGTACCCGATGCCGCTGCGCGTCCAGAACGCCGTCCCGTCATAGCCACCGACGTCGCGCTCGGCGCCCTTGTCGCCGTACGCCGAACCGCGCGCATAGACGATGTTCGGGTTCACCGCGCGAATGTGCTCCACGTCGAAGTTGTGCTTCTGCCGCTGCGCGGGCATGTAGTTGGTGAGGAACACATCGGCGGTCCTGGCCAGTTCGTAGATCACTTCCTGACCGCCCGGCGTGGACACGTCGATCCCCACGCTGCGCTTGCCCCGGTTGGGATGCTCCATCAGCGGGTGCCGCTCCGGATCGAGTTGAATGCCACCCATGTTGATGAAGCCGCGCTGGGTGTCACCTCGCAGCGGGTGCTCGACCTTGATGACGTCCGCGCCCCAGTCGGCCAGGATGGCGCCGGCCGCCGGGACGAAGGTGAATTGCGCAAGTTCCAGGACCCGGAAGCCCGACATCACTTTGACCATTTTCGGACCCTACTTTGCCTTGAACGTCACGGGAAGCGCCGTCGGCGAACGGAAGGGCTGGCCGTGGATGTGTGGGTCGTCGTCCGTGAGCAGCCTGACGTCGGTCATCCGGTCCAGCAGGCATTCGACCGCGACGCGGGTCTCCAGCCGCGCCAGGTGCAGCCCCAGGCACGTGTGCTCACCGGCGGCGAAGGAGATGTGCGGTTGGTGCTTGCGGAAGATGTCGAACTCTTCCGAACGATCCCAGCGCCGTTCGTCGCGGTTCGCCGACCCTATGCACACGCCCACCACCGCGCGTGCCGGAATCTCGACTCCTTCGAGTTGGGTGTCCTCGGTGGTGAATCGCTGCACGGTGGTGAGCGGCGTCTCGAAGCGCAGCCCTTCCTCGATCGCCTGGGGCAGGAGTTCGCGATCGGCCTGCACCGCGTCGAACTGGTCCGGGTGGGTGAGCAGCAGGTACAGCAGGTTGCCCGACGACCGGTACGTGGTTTCCAAGCCGGCCGGCAGCAGCAGCCGCAGGAAGGAGTAAATGGCTTCGTCGCTTAGCTTTTCGCCGTCGATCTCGGCGGTGACCAGATCGCCGATGATGTCCTCGGTGGGCTGGGATTTGCGCTGTTCGATCTGCTCGACGAAGTAGTCCTTGAGCGCCGCCGACGCCTCGAACGCGCTCTCGTAGTCGACGTGGTAGCTGATCAATTGCACGGCGCGCTTGCGGAACATCGGCAAGTCGTCGGCCGGCAACCCGAGCAGTTGGGCGATGACGCGGGTGGGGAATTCGAAGGTGAAGTTGCGGACTAGGTCTGCTGCACCGCGGGCGATGAATTCGTCGATCAGCGCGTTGCAGATCGGCCGCACGATGGTGTTCTCCCAGCGGGCCAGCGCCTTGGACTTGAACGCCGCGGACACCAGGTTGCGATGGTCGCGATGCTTCTTTCCCTCCATCGCCAGGATGGTCGGCCCCATGAAGAGGCCGATCGTCTTGTCGTACGGTGCGGAGCTGAACACTCGGCCGTCCCGGAACACCGTATTCACCGCGTCGAAGGACACCGCGGAGTACTCCCGCTTGGGCATGAGCGACTCGGGCGTCTTGGAGTAGTCCATGACCGTCTCGCGGAACACCCCGGATTCGCGGCGCTTTCGCGCGAAGAACGGGTAGGGATCACGCAGGCTGACGGTCCGGCCGTCGGCACCGGCGGCGTGAACGTTGGTCGTCACCTTGGCTCTCCAGCATCTTCTGCGTGAATGGCATGCCCTTGCGTAAGATCGTACTGTAATTCTTACAGTAGACAATATGGGCGTGCCCGCCGGTCAGCCGTTTACCGCCTGCTCGCGCGCCCACCGGTAGTCGGCCTTGCCCGACGGACTGCGCTCGATTGCCGCGCGGAACACGATCGCCTTGGGAAGTTTGTAGCGGGCCAGCGATTGCCCGGCGTGGGCGACCAACTCCTCGGCGTCGGCGCGGGCACCCTCGGCCAGTGCGACGACGGCCACGACCTCCTGGCCCCACCGCTCACTGGGACGTCCGGCGACCACCACGTCGGCCACTGCGGGGTGCGACGCGATGGCGGTCTCGACCTCCTCGACGAAGATCTTTTCGCCGCCCGAGTTGATCGTCACGGAATCGCGGCCCAGCAGTTCGACAGAGCCATCGGCGCGGTGGCGGGCCCGGTCACCCGGGATCGCATACCGGACCCCGTCGATGACGGGAAATGTCTTGGCGGTCTTGGCCGCATCGCCCTTGTAGCCGAGCGGAACGTACCCGCGCTGCGCGAGCCAGCCCATTCCGTCGTGACCCGGGTCCAGGATCGAGGCCAAATCTTCGGCAGCCACGAACGTGTCCGGTCCCGCGGTGAAGGTGCCGGTCGAAACCGCTCCCGACATCGACATGTGGTGCATCTGCGCGCCGGTTTCCGAGGATCCGACACCGTCGACGACGACGGCATTAGGCAGGACTTCGATCAACCGCTGCTTGACGAACGGGGTGAGCAACGCGCCCCCGTTGGCGACCACGGCCAACGACGACACGTCCGCGATCCCTTTCTCGATGGCGGCGACCAACGGGCGGGCCATCGCATCACCGACCACCGTCACCACGGTCACCCGCTCGCGCTCGATGGTGCGGACGACCTCTTCGGCGTCCAGACGGTCAACGACCGACGGGAAGACGACGGATTGTCCGGTCGTGATCGCCGTCATCACGCTCCACTGAGCCGCGCCGTGCATCAGCGGCGGCAGGATCATCAGCTTGGTGCCGGGGCCCGCGGCGACCCCCGCCGCGATTTCGTCGACGGATCCGAACGGCTCCCCGGTCATCAGGTTGCGCCCGCCGAAGGACGTCATGAAGATGTCGTGCTGGCGCCACAGCACACCTTTCGGCATCCCCGTCGTGCCGCCCGTGTACAGGACGTACAGATCGTCGGGCGAAGGCTGTACCGGTGGTGGCTCCAGCGTGGAAGACGCGATAATGCTCTCGTAATCCACTGCGCCGTAGATCAATTCGTTGCCGGAGTCATCGGCGATCTGGATCAGGACGCGCAGCTGGGGCAGGTCCGGCAAGATCTCGGCCACCCGCGGCGCGAACGTGGCGTGGTAGATCAGCGCGGTCGCCCCGGAATCCGCCAAGAGATACTGCAGCTCGCTCTTGACGTAGCGGAAGTTGACGTTGAACGGGGCGACTCTGGCCTGAAACGCGCCCAGCAACGCCTCGACGAATTCGTTCCCGTTGTAGGCGTAGATGCCGAGCAGGTCCTGGCCGGCCTCATGGCCGGGAATCGCGGAGCGTTCGGTGTGGCACCCCAGCCCACGGGAGTGCAGGTACGCGGCGAGGCGGTGCGACCGTTCGAGCACTTCTACGTAGCTGTACCGCCGTCCGCCCTGGATCAGCAGCTCCCGATCGGGAATCGCGGCCGCGACGGCCGCCGCGACGGCGGGAACCGTGAATTGTGTTGCTGTGTCGGACATTAGGCCTCTCACGGCTGGTGGGGTAGCAGGCGAACCATCAAGCCGTTGGCTTCGCTGAGCAAGGTTCCATTGCCGGCTGTCATAGTAGCGTCAATGAAAACTTTCCTGCCGTCGATGGCGGAGATTTGTCCCTGGGCGGTCAGCGGCTCGTCGATCGGGGTGATGTTGCGGTAATCGACGTGCAGGTATGCGGTCCGGGTGGGTGGCGTGCCCGCTGTGGAGACCACCATCCCGAACAGCCAGTCGTAGAACAGCGGGATCATGCCGCCGTGCACGGCCCGGTTCCCGCCAATGTGGGCGGTGGTGAAATGGCCCGCCATAGTCACGCCATCGGGACATGACTCGGTGACCATCCAGGGCGGCATCAAGGGATGGGCCAACCCGGGCAGGCTCAGCACTCGGCCGGCTACCGACTCGGTCTCCGGAACCTGGTGGCCGTTCAGCAGCGCGCATGCGTTCTCCAGGTGCACGGTCGCGGCGGCCCAAAGCGCGGGGTCAGGCTTGGTGGACACGGTCAGGTCCTGCAGGCGGCGCAGCGCGGCGACGAAGGGCCCCAGTTCCTCGGGAGCGTCCTCGACTGGTTTGACGTCGGGGAACCCGCCGCGAACTCCGGGTGCGGTGTCGGTCATCGCTGCGTCCACACGTCGAGCAGCTCTTCGGTGGTGGTAATGGTCGCAAGCAGGGACAGGGTGTTGGCGATGATGGCCTCTCCATATTCGGTGGGTATGCCGGCGACCGCATCGCGGGGCACGATGACGCGGTAGGCGGCGTTGACGGCGTCCATGACGACATTGGGGATGGCGATGTTCAGCGACACCCCGACGACAACGATGGTGGAGACCCCCAGATTGCGCAGTATCGCGTCCAGGTCCGTGCCGCCCATCGGCCCGACGCCGTGCCAGCGGCTCAGCACCAGATCGTCGGGCTCGGGGCCCAATTCGGGGAGCAGGGCCGCACCGGGGGTGCCCAGGGTGATGTCAACCTGACCGTGCCCCATGGCGAAGATCTTGGCGTTGTGGTTGGAGCCGAGCCCATCGGGCCGCCGTTGCACCAGGCAGTGCACGACGCGTGCCCCGGCCGCCCGTGCCGCCGGCAACAGCCGCACGATATTAGGCAGGGCGACCCGCCGTGCTTCCTCGGCCAGCATCGCCAGTCCGGCGTTGGGCCCGATGACGGCGCCCTGGCATTCCTGCGTGACGATCGCGGTGTGCTCGGGCGCCGCGACTTCGGCAAGTTTCGCTGTCATGCCGATGCGGACACTTCGGCCGGGACGTCATAGAACTGCTTCGCCCACTTCCGCAGTGCCATATACCCTTTCGCGTCGACCTTGGAAAGCGCCGGATTCTCCACGTACTTTTGGTAGCGCCAGATTTGCAGATCGTCGAAGACGGTGGACAGGAATTGCTGTTCGATCACGTCGCGCAGCTTGCCCTGCGGTACATCGGATGTGTCGCCGGGGACCCGTGGCCACCAGATCGAATAGAACAGGTCCGAACACTCGTCGTCGACCGGCGTGCAGGTGAAGATCAGCCGATGGTTCTGTGCCCCCTCGAAGACGCTGATCGCTCCGCCCAGGCCAAACAGGTGACTGTGGAACCGCAGCGCGAGATCGTCGGGGTTGTCGCTGCGCGCGTCTGGCCATCCCGCGACGAACTGCCACTCGTGGTCGACGATCTTCCAGTCCAGCACCCGCGGCGTCACCGTGGCGTGGTGTACGTATTCGAAATGTGCGCTGTCGGGAGCATTCTCCGCCACGATCTGCGGATGCACCGGCTCGCGTTCGGCGCGCCGAGAGAACTCCGGGTACGCGCGGTAATACGCCGCCGGGTCGGTTTCGAATTGCGGAAATTTCCGGAAGATGTCCGGCATGTCCCACTGCGGCTCCTTGCCTTCCGGCTGGTGCCAGACGAACACGCAGTCGTACTGCTCGCGCACCGGGTACACCCGCAGCCGAAGCGCGCGGTTGGGCCGGTCGGGTTGATAGGGGATGTACCGGTTGGTGCCGTCCGGGCCCCAGCGCCAGCCATGGAAGGGGCATTCGACGCAGTCGCCGAGCACCTTTCCACCGTGGCCGATGTGGGCACCGAGGTGCTTGCAGTGCGCCTCCAGGACGTGTAATTCGCCGGACTCGTCGCGGTAGGCGACCAGATCCTCGCCGAAGTAGTGCAGCGGCCGCACCTCGCCAACCGGGAATTCGGGCGACCACCCGACCATGAACCACCCGGTGACCTTCCAGGTGAAGGGCACTTTCACGCCGAAGCCTCCGATTGCCTGATACTAAGTCCGTTACAGTATAGATTTCAGCAGTCCAGCCTGTGCACGGCAAGGAGCGAAATGACGGAGGCGGCTGACGAGCCGGAAGCTTTCCGGCCGTTCGAAGGCGCACTGCTGCCGATGCCCGGGCACCAAGGATGCCGAGTCTTGGCGCGATGTGTTCCCAGCGCCGCGACGAAATCGCGGCCGGCGGACGCGCCGGTTTCAAGCTGGCGTAGGTGACTGAAATGTCGAAGGTAACGCAAGGCCTGGGTCTCGCCAGGGACGTGACCCGCGAACTCGGCATGTTGGTGCCCCGTACGGTCGCCGGCCTGAACCAATCGACGCGCTGGGTTCCAGCGTCGCCACGCGGGCTACGCCAGTTCGGCGAGGTGATGCTGGACGAGCTTGTCCTGAGCGGGTTTTCGTTATTGGGCGGGACTCCCGCGGGCATCCGGTCGCTCCATGGCTGCACCACCGCTGCCGAAGAATTGGCCGCCCTGGGTATCGACCGTGCGCACGCCGAGCCGAGACCGTTGCGGGCGACCTCGGTGGGGCGGCGCCGCATCGGCAACCTCGCGTATGAACGGATGGCATTCGAACATGACCCGGCGTTGCCGGAATCCCTTGCGGCCGAGGGGCTGGGCGGGCCGGCGCGAGCGGTGGTGCACCTGTGCCGGCACCCCGATGGCCCGAGGCCGTGGCTGATCTGGGTGCACGGCGCCGGTCAGGGCGGCACCGAAGACCTGCTGCTGAGTCGCATCGGCCGCATACACCACCAACTCGGGTTCAACGTCGCACTGCCGGTGCAGCCCGGTCACGGCTGCCGACGCCGGGAGTGGCCCGCCTACCCGGACATGGACCCATTGGGCAACGTCGCCGGCATGATGCGTTCGGTGTCCGAGATCCGCGCGGTGGTGCGCTGGGCGCGGCCGCAGGCCAGTGCCGTTGTGGTAGCGGGGATTTCAATGGGAACCCCGGTCGCCGCGCTGGTTTCGCACCTGGAAAGGCAGGTGGAGGCGGTTGCGCTGTACACGCCGATACTGGGACTCAACGCGATGATTGCCCGGCACTTGGGGCGCTGGGGGGCCTCCCGCGACGGCTTCCGCGACCTGCTGGCGTCTCCGGAGGTAGTTAAGCTGACCTCGGTGATCGATCCGCTGCGGGTGGACCCCGCGCCCCCGCCGCATCGCCGGCTCATCGTCGGCGCGTGGCATGACCGGATGGCGATGCGCGATCCCGCGGTCGAGTTGCAGGCGCGCTGGGGCGGCCAACTGTACTGGTACGACGGCAGCCACGTCGGGCACATTTTCTCCCGGCGCGTGCAGCGGGTGACCGATCGATTCCTGCGCGAGGTCACCGGCTGATGGGAGCCGCCCGCACGGCCCGCGAAGTCGTCGAACTCTACAACCTCGTCGTCTGGAACGAGCACAACCTGGAGCTGGCCGAGGAGTTGTTCGCCGACACCGTGATCCGGCACGGGGTGGGCGAGGCGCATACGCTGACCCGCGACCAGGCCGTCAGCCGGGTCAAGGACGTCTGGGCGATGTTCGACAAGTTGAGATTCGATCTGAACGTCGTCGCCGCCGGAGACGACGGCGAGCATGTCGCGATCGTCTACGACTCGTCGATGACAACCAAGGACGGCGCCGAGAGCAACGTCGCCAGCATCGAGGTGTTCCGCGTCGTCGACGGGAAGATCGCCGAGGTCTGGAATTGCGGCTATCAGCAAGGAGTTTGGAGTTGAGCGATCGCACGCTTGATGAATTGGGTTACTACTTGCTGGCTGGTGCCGGCGGGGAAGGCCCGGCAACACTGGTCGACGAGGCCCGCCGGGGCGAGGAGCTGGGTCTCGGCACCGCGTTCATCTCCGAGCGCTGGAACGTCAAGGAGGCGTCGTCGCTGACGGGGGCAGCGTGCGCCGTGACGACCCGGATGCAGATCGCCACCGCCGCAACCAATCACAACACCCGCCATCCGCTGATCACCGGGTCGTGGGCCACTACCATGCACCGGCTCTCCCGCGGGCGCTTCACGCTGGGGATCGGCCGGGGAATCGCGGCGATCTACGGGGCGTTCGGCATACCGGCGGTCACCACCGCGCAGATGGAGGACTGGGCACAGGTCATGCGGCGCCTGTGGCGCGGCGAGCTGATCTTCAACCACGATGGGCCGATGGGCAAATACCCGATCCTGTTCCTCGACCCCGACTTCAACGAGCAAATCCGGTTGGCGCTGGTGGCTTTCGGACCGAAGACACTCGAACTCGGGGGACGCGTGTTCGACGACGTCATCCTGCACACCTATTTCACCCCCGAGACGCTGCAGCGCTGCGCGAAGACGGTGAAGGCCGCGGCCGAAAAGGCCGGCCGCGACCCGGACAGCGTGCGGGTGTGGTCGTGCTTTGCGACCGTCGGCGACCACCTTCCCGAGGAGCTGCGGCTGAAGAAGACGGTCGCGCGCCTGGCCACCTATCTGCAGGGCTACGGCGACTTGATGGTGCGGACTAACAACTGGGATCCGGCTGTGCTGCAACGCTTCCGGGACGACCCGGTGGTGACGTCGATCGCCGGCGGGATCGACCACAAGGCCACGGCCGAGCAGATCGAGCACATCGCGACGTTGATCCCCGACGAGTGGCTGGCGCCGTCGGCTACCGGGTCTGCCCGGCAATGCGCGGATCGCGTGCGCAAGGAATTCGACTACGGGGCCGACGCGGTGATCATGCACGGCGCGACACCGGACGAACTCGAGCCCGTGATCGCGGCCTATCGGGGGAGCGCTTAGCCCGTTAAGGCATGATGACGGTCCGGCTGACCGGTTCGGCGGCGGCCTGCCGGCTGGACAGTCCACGAAGCAGTGAACTGAGTAAGGCATCACGGGTTTCGCGGGGATCGATCAATTCGTCGAATCCCAGATGTTCGGCCGAGCGATAGGACGCCTGCAGCTCGGCGTCACGCAGCTTCGCGGCGATGTCCTCACCGGCATGCGTCGCCCGGCCCAGCGCGGCGGCGCTCATGGCGCCCATGGTCGCGCCCGGATAAGCGAAGGTCGCGCTCTGGTGATCGAAACCCAACAGCGACATGACCATCGAGCCGAATCCGTATGCCTTGCGCAAAGTGACGTGCAACTTGACCGTGGTCGCCGCCGTCTGCGCGGCGAACATCCGCGCACCGGCGCGCAGCACGCCGCTGCGCTCGGACCGACTACCTGGCAGCATGCCGGGGTTATCGGCGAGGAACACGATGGGCAGATGGAAAGAGTCGGCCACCATGATGAAATGTGCCGCCTTGTCCGCCGCGTCGGCGTCGATGGAGCCCGCGAGCACGTTGGGCTGGTTCGCGACAACCGCGACCGGGTGGCCACCGAGATGGGCCAACGCGCAGATGATCGCCTTGCCGTACTGCGGCTGGACTTCGAACCAGTCGGGCCGGTCGAAGACCACGTCCAGCACGGCACGCATGTCGTAGACGCGGCGGTTGTCGCGAGAGACGATGTCGAGTAGTTCGGGCGTCGCACGTGGCTCGCTGTCCCCGTCCGGCGGCAACTGCGCCGGGTACGACCACGCGCTCGGCGGGAAGTACGACAGGTAGCGCCGAATATCGTCGATCACGGCTTCGTCGTCGTCGGCGACGTTGTGGATCACGCCGCTCGGCACGGCGGTGCCGGGGCCGCCGAGGTCCTCCTTCGAGATCTCTTCTCCGGTGGACTCTTTGACGACCGGCGGTCCGGCGGTGAAGATCGCGCCCTGAGCGCTCATGATCCGGAAGTCGCAGACCGGGGCGACGAGGGCGCCGTGTCCGGCCGAGGGGCCGAGTACGGCGGCGACGGTCGGTACCCGGCCCGAGCACTGCGCCTGGGCGAGCAGGTCGGTTGGGGCGCGGCCGTAATGTCCACCGCCAGGGCGAAAGCCGGCGCCTTCGAGCAGCATCACCAGGGGAACCTTGTCGCGCAGCGCGAGTTCGGCGATGCGGTAGCGCTTGGAGTTGCCTCCGGGTCCGATGCTGCCGGCCATGGTGGTGAAGTCCTCCGAGCCCAGCATCACCGGCGAACCGTTGATCAATCCGGAGCCGACGACCAGGCCGTCGGCCGCGATGTCACCGCCGACCAGCGTGCCGATTTCGCGGAAGGTCCCCGGGTCGAGGAGGCGCTCGATGCGCGCCCGCGCATCGAGCTTGCCCTTGCCGCGGTGCTTGTCGAGCCGCTCGGGACCACCCATACCCCACGCGCGCTCGCGGCGCCGCCCGAGATCGTCGAGCGTTTCTCCCCAGTCCTGGGCTTTCGGCATGCCTCTGTCCTACCTCATGGATGGTTCGTCTGGCGAGCAGGCCCGGTGCCGGCGACCCGCCGCGCCCGGCTACGCCGCGCTTGCGGTCGCTACGTCTGCAGGGTCACATACTGGATTGCTTACTGTAAAGTTACCCGCATGCCCGACGCCGCCCGCCTCAAGGTCGACGGGGGCATCCCCAATCAACTCGCCCGGGTGACCGATGCGGCGGTCGCCCTGGAACGCGACGGGTACGACGGCGGCTGGACCGCGGAGACCAGTCACGACCCGTTCCTGCCGCTGCTGCTGGCCGCCGAGCGCACGTCGCGGCTCGAACTCGGCACCAACATCGCCGTGGCGTTCGCCCGCAACCCGATGATCGTCGCCAACATCGGTTGGGACCTGCAGGCGTACTCGAAGGGCCGGTTCATCCTCGGGCTGGGCACCCAGATTCAGCCCCACATCGAAAAACGGTTCAGCATGCCGTGGAGCCATCCCGCGCGCCGGATGCGCGAGTTCGTCGCCGCCCTGCATGCGATCTGGTCGGCTTGGAAAGACGGCGGGAAGCTGCGGTTCGAGGGCGAGTTCTACACGCACAAGATCATGACGCCGATGTTCACCCCGGAGCCGCAACCCTATTCCGCGCCGAGAGTCTTCATCGCGGCGGTGGGCGAGGCGATGACCGAGATGTGCGGCGAGGTCGCCGATGGCCACCTGGGGCACCCGATGGTTTCCAAGCGCTACCTGGACGAGGTCACGATGCCGGCGCTGCTCCGCGGCATGCAGCGAACCGGCAGGAGCCGCAGCGACTTTGAAGTGTCCAGCGAGGTGATGATCGCGACCGGCGAGAACGAGGACGAACTGACGGCCGCCACCGCCGCCGTGCGCAAGCAGATCGCCTTCTACGGGTCGACGCCCGCATACCGCAGGGTGTTGGAACTGCACGGTTGGGGAGACCTGCAGACCGAACTGCACCGCCTGTCCATCGCGGGTGAATGGGACGCCATGGGCTCGCTGATCGACGACGAGGCGCTCGCGGCCTTTGCCGTCGTCGGCCCGGTGGACACCATCGCCGCCGCCCTCAGGGATCGCTGCCACGGCGTCGACCGGGTTCTGCCCATCTTCTTCAACGCCTCCCAGTCCTGTATCACAGCCGCACTGAAGGAGTTTCGCGAGTGAGCACAACCACGGTAGACGAGTCCGCTAACCTGCTGGCGGACCCTTTGGCCTACACCGACGAGCGGCGTTTGCACGCGGCGCTGACGCATTTGCGCGCCAACGCACCGGTGTCGTGGGTCGAGGTGCCGGACTACCGGCCGTTCTGGGCGATCACCAAGCACGCCGACATTATGGACATCGAACGCGAGAACATGCTGTTCACCAACTGGCCCCGCCCCGTCCTGACGACAGCAGAGGGCGACGAGATGCAAGCGGCCGCGGGCGTGCGCACGCTGATCCACCTCGACGACCCGCAGCATCGGGTGGTGCGTGCGATCGGGTCCGACTGGTTCAGGCCAAAGGCGATGCGGGCGTTGAAGGTTCGCGTCGACGAGCTCGCAAAAATCTACGTCGACAAGATGATGGCCGCCAGCCCTGAGTGCGACTTCGTCCAGGAGGTAGCGGTCAATTACCCGCTCTACGTGATCATGTCGCTGCTGGGCCTGCCGGAGGCAGACTTCCCGAGGATGCTCAAGCTGACCCAGGAATTGTTCGGCAGTGACGATTCCGAATTCAAGCGGGGCACCACCAACGAGGATCAGCTGCCCGCCTTGTTCGACATGTTCCAGTACTTCAACGGGGTGACCGAGTCCCGCCGCGAGCACCCCACCGAGGATCTGGCGTCCGCCATCGCCAACGCCCGCGTCGACGGCGAGCCGCTATCGGACATCGACACCGTGTCGTATTACCTCATCGTCGCCACCGCGGGGCACGACACCACCAGTGCGACCATCTCCGGCGGCCTGCAGGCGCTCATCGACAATCCCGACCAGCTCGAGCGCCTGCGCGACAACCTCGATCTGATGCCACTGGCCACCGAGGAAATGATCCGCTGGGTCACCCCCGTCAAGGAATTCATGCGCACCGCCACCGAGGACACCACCGTGCGCGGAGTGCCCATCGCGGCCGGGGATTCGGTGCTGCTGTCCTACGTCTCGGCCAACCGCGACGAGGACGTCTTCGTCGACCCGTTCCGCTTCGACGTCGGGCGCGACCCCAACAAGCACCTGGCCTTCGGCTACGGGGTGCACTTCTGCATGGGCGCGGCTTTGGCTCGCATGGAGGTCAACAGCTTCTTCACCGAGCTGCTGCCCAGGCTCAAATCCATTGAACTGACTGGTGACCCGGAACTCATGGCCACCACCTTCGTCGGTGGCCTCAAACACTTGCCGGTGCGCTACGCGTTGGCGTGACCCAGGAGGCCGTCCCGCCCTGGTTAGACTCCCCGTGGAGGACTAGGCAATGACGCGTAGGACGATTGTCATCACGGGCGCCAGTGACGGAATCGGCGCCGCGGCGGCCCGCCGGCTACACCGCAGCGGCGCGAACGTCGTAGTGGTCGGACGGACCCAAAGCAAGATTGCCGTCATTGCCGCTGAGCTGAACGCCGCTTACTTTGCGGCCGACTTCGCGGACCTGTGCCAAGTGCGGGCCCTGGCGGACAAGATCCGCTCGGAATGCCCGCGCATCGACGTACTGGGCAACAACGCCGGCGGCGTGTTCAGCAAGTTGCGCAACACCGCAGACGGCCACGAGATCACTCTTCAGGTCAACTACCTGGCGCCCTTTCTGCTCACCACCATGTTGCTCGACGTGCTCGTCGCGTCGCACGCCGTCATCGTCAACACGTCGAGCTCGTCGCAGCGGCTGCTCCGCCACGTCACCCTCGACGATTTCGAAACGACCGCCCGGCGCACGCCGAGCACCGCCTACGCGCTGGCGAAACTGGCAAACATCTTGTTCACCAAAGAATTACATCGGCGCTACCACGCCGACGGGCTGTCGGCCGCCGTGGTGCACCCGGGCTTCGTCAACACCAACATCGGTCACTCGTCGGGCTCACGTTTTCTGACGACCATGCAGCGCACCCCGGTCAGCCGCCTCATCAAAACCCCGGACCGGGGTGCCGACCAGCTGGTGTGGTTGGCCTCCAGTACGCCCGGCGTCGACTGGGCATCCGGCGAGTACTACGCGAGGGGCAAAGTCGCGAGGGCCAACCGCGCGGCCGACGATCCCGTGCTCGCGCGGGAGCTGTGGGATCGCGCCTTGGCCAAGGTCACCTAGCCGCGGCACAGACCGCCGAGCGCCACGCCAGCATGGCGGCGCCGAAGCCAGCCGAAAGGCAGCCTGCCTCTGCGTTCGATACCAGGTGGTATCTAACCGATACTGAGGAGTATGCTACTGGTCATGTCGCCTGTCAAGCCGCCCCGAACCCGCCCCACTCGCGACGAGGTCCGCGACCGGATCCTGGACGCGGCGTCGAAGGTATTCGCCGCCGAAGGGTTCGCCGGTGCCACCATCGACGCGATCGGGCAGGCCGCGGGCTTCACCAAGGGCGCGGTCTATTCGAATTTTGAGTCCAAGGACGAACTGGTCCTGGCCCTCCTCGACCGCCAGTTCGAGCTTCGTGGCGAGCAGATTGCGACAGCGCTGGACAGCAGCGGCGGCGACATCGGCGCGGCCGCACGCGAATTGAGTAGATCGGTGCTTGACACGGTTCGCGACCATTCCGACTATTACGTGTTGTTCGTCGAGTATTGGCTGCGCGCCCAGCGTGACCCCCAATTGCGCGAGCGCCTCATCGAACGCCGCCGCGCCGCCGCCGCCGACCAAGCGCTGCACATCGTCAGATCGACCGCCTCCGAGGCGTCGGATCGGGAGCTGGTCGACGTCGCCCAGCTCGTCGTCACGATCAACCTCGGTATCGCGATGGAAGAGATCCTGCGCCCTGGGGCCATGAACCCCGATCTGCTCGCGCAGCTGATCACCGCAGCGCTGGAATCGGTCCTGGTTTCCGCCGAGCAGGGAGGACCTCACCATGGATACAAATGATGTGCCGGATGCTGAAGCGCCGGTGATCACCGCCCACGGTTTAGGCGTCGACGGCGAGCACGGCCCCCTCTTCTCGGATATCGATCTCACGCTCACTCCGGGTTTTCACGCGATTCAGATGCCCGGCGGACCTGGCCAGACCACGCTCCTGCTGACGCTCGCTGGACGTTTCAAGCCGACCCGCGGCACACTGACCGTCCTCGGGGAAACAACCGCGCGCGCCATCCGGCGGCACTGCTCGATCGCGGCCTTCGAAGACATTGACGACCTGGAGGAATCGGTGACCGTGGGGACCGTGCTCGCCGAGCAACGCCGGTGGTTGGCGCCGTGGTATTCATCGGTGCCGCTGCAATCGGGGCCGGCCGAGCTGACAGAGGTTTTCGGTGAAATGCCCGCACCGTCCCCCGACACCTACATCGTTGAATTGTCGGACCTGGAACTGTTCTTGCTGCGAATCACGCTGGCGTTGCTATCGCATCGTCCGATCCTGGTGGTCGGCGACCTTGAGCAGGTTCGTGACAATTCCCGGCGAGCGATCGCGGCCGACAGGCTCGGCGTGATCGCGAAGCAGCGCACGGTAGTCGTCGGGGTGACCAACCCGCTTGGCGCGGACGCACCCGACCATGAACTACACGATCACCGCATCGTGATCGGAGAGGACTGAAGATGCTGGCTGGACTCGCATTCGGCTCGGAGATCAAACGTTTCGGCCGCAGCCGATTGACGCGCGTGGCCATCATCGTGCTGATGCTGCTGCCCCTGGTGTATGGGGCGCTGTACCTGTGGGCGTTCTGGGATCCCTTCGGCCACACCAACAAAATGCCGGTGGCACTGGTCAACTCCGACCGTGGCGCCGTCGTGTCCGGGCAGCAATTCAACGCCGGCGCGGAGATCGCCAAGAGTTTGACCGCGGACGGCGGTTTGGACTGGCACGTCGTGGACTTGGCGGAGGCCCGCAACGGAGTCGACCACGGCAAGTACTACTTCATGGTCGAGTTGCCGCCGGACTTCAGCGCGGCGATCGCATCACCGGTGACCGGTCAACCCAAGAAGGCCAACCTGATCGCCGTCTACAACGACGCCAACAACTACATCTCGACGAGCATCGGTCGCACCGCCATCGGCCAGGTACTCAACGCCGTGTCCAGCCGGATCTCGGGGCAAGCCGTCAATCAGGTGCTGTCGGTCGTGGTTTCGTCGGGTTCGGGTATCAAGCAGGCGGCCGACGGGGCCGCTCAACTCGATGACGGCGCCGGTCAGCTGGTAACCGGTCTGGACACCGCCCGATCCGGCTCGGCAACGCTCGCCGCCGGAGCCAAGCAACTCTCAGACGGAATCAACCAAGCCACCGATCCGCTGCTCGCGGTGACCAAGGCGGTGTCGCAAATCGGCGGCAGCACACAGCAACTGCAACAGGGTGCAACCGCGCTTGCGCAGGCCAACGACCAGATCGGCGCCATCGCCACGGCGCAGGATGCAGCCGCAAACTCGCTCTCATCGGTAATCGATCAGCTCTCCGCACGACAGGATCCGCTGGCAAACAACCTACGCGGCATCCAAGACCAGCTCCGGGGTCACCAGTTCACGCCCCAGATCCGCCAGCAGCTCACCGATGCGCAGAACGCGGCGATCGCCTTGACATCGGGGTTGCGTAGCCCAGGCAGTCCGCTCGGGTCGGCCCTCGACCAGGTGGGCATCAAGGGGCAGGACCTGACGAACAGGCTCACCCAGCTGCGCGACGGAGCCCAGCAGGTTGCCACCGGCAATGCCGAATTAGCCAGCGGCATAGCCAAACTCGACGACGGCGCGCGACAACTCAAGACGGGGTCTGCCGAGCTGGCGACCAAACTCGCCGACGGGGCCAAGCAGGTGCCCAACTGGACAACTCAGCAAAAAGATGCGGTCGCCGACACCATCGGTGGTCCGGTAAAACTGGAGGCTTCACACGAGAACGCCGCGCCCAACTTCGGCACCGGCATGGCTCCGTTCTTCCTCACGCTCGCCTTGTTCTTCGGTGCCCTGGTGCTGTGGATGGTGCTGCGCCCCTTGCAGAGCCGTGCGATCGCCGCGGAGGTGCTCGCGATCCGCGTGGTGCTCGCCAGCTATCTACCTGCCGCCGCGATCGCGATATTCCAAGCCATCATCCTTTACTGCGTGGTCCGGTTCGCCCTCGGCGTGCACGCCGTGCACCCGGCGGCGATGCTGGCGTTCATGATGCTGATTTCCGGCGCATTCGTGGCCGCGACGCAGGCGATCAATGCGCTTGTCGGTCCCGCGGTGGGCCGGGTGCTGATCATGGCCCTGCTGATGTTGCAGCTCGTCAGCGCGGGCGGCATGTATCCAGTAGAAACCACGTCACGGCCTTTCCAGATCTTGCACCGATTCGACCCGATGACCTATGGCGTCAACGGACTCCGGCAGCTCATACTCGGCGGCATCGACGCCCGACTATGGCAGGCGATCATCGTCCTGGTTGGGATAACGGCTGTCGCACTGGCGATCTCCTGCCTGTGCGCGCGAAGAGACCGGGTCTGGAATCTCAGCAGGTTGATCCCCGCGATCAAGATGTAGGCAGGCGTTCCGCGTCAACAGTCGACGTTGCATGATGGTGGACAAGCTCTGCAATCGAGAGGAAGCCAATGTTGGGTGTTCACCATGCCGCGATCTGCACCGCCGACGTAGAGCGCTCGAAGCAGTTCTGGCGCGACGGCCTCGGACTCGCCGAACTGTTCGACCATACCTTCACCGGGAACTGGCCAGAACTGTTCGGCGCCAAGACCGACCGGTTGCAGTCGATATTCCTGGGCGATCCCCAGGCGCCCGATACCGGCATCGTCGAACTGGTCGTCTTCGAGGGCGCCGACGAGGCGGCCGTGCCTTTCCAGCGTCCGCGGCACGGCTTCTTCCTGCTCTCCCTGCAGCGTGACGTCGACGAGACGCTCGCCAGGCTCGCCGAATTGGGATTCGCCGACGGTGTTCATCGAATCACCATGCCGGCTCTGGGCGGAAAGACGGTGCCGATGGCTATCATCACCGCGCCCGATGGCGTCCTGGTCGAGCTGATCGGACCGGCGCAATGACGGCGCTGGTCACCGGCGGCGGATCCGGAATTGGGCGTGAAGTTGCCGGACGGCTCCGCGATGCGCGCCATGACGTAGTGGTGTGGGATCTGGTCGGTGGCGACATCGCCTGCGACGTCAGCGATCCCGACGCGGTGTCGGCCGCCATGGAACAAACCGTGCGCGACCACGGCGCGCCCACGCGAATCGTCGCTTGCGCCGGAGTCGGCGCGTCGGGCCTGTTGTTCGAGCAGTCACCCGCGGAATGGAACCGAGTGTTGGGGGTCAACCTCACGGGCACCTGGCTGACGATTCGCGCCGGGGCGCGGGCACTGGTCGACGCCGGGGTCGGCGGCTCGATCGTTGCGGTCTCCAGCATCAGCGGCACCGTCGCCGATCGGGACATGGGTGCCTACTGCGTGTCCAAGGCGGGAGTGGACATGTTGGTGAAGGTCGCAGCCGTGGAGTGGGGTGCTCACGGCATCCGGGTCAACGCGGTGGGGCCCGGCGTCACGCGCACGCCGATGCTGGCGAAACCCGAACAGCTGCCGGGCTGGGTGGAAGCACTGTCCGAACGGACGCCGCTGGGCGGTCTGGGGGACGCCGTCGACGTGGCCGGCGCGATCATGGGTGTCCTCGAGTTGCCCTGGGTGACGGGCCAAGTCGTCCACGCGGACGGTGGCCTTGCGCTGCACAGTCCGATCGACGCCTACGGTCAACTGCAACGGGTGATGGGCCGGAAAGGCCTCAGCTGAGCCCGAAATCGATGATGCCGCGGATGATTTTGCCGTTACGGAGGTCGTCGTAGGCATCGTTGATCTCATCGAGGCGGTAGCGGCGGGTGATCATCTCATCAAGCTGGAGCTGCCCGGTTTGATAGAGCCGTGCCAGCCGGGCGATGTCCGCCCTCGGGTTGCACGAGCCAAAGATGGTCCCCGCCAGCGTCTTGTTCATCAGGATGAAGTCCTGCAGGTCGATCTTCACCGACCGGGTGAGCTGTGATGTCATGCCGGTGAGCACACACGTCCCGCCCTTGCGGGTCAGCTGCAGCGCATCGCGGACGTCACCCGCGGTGATCAGCGAAGGGGAGACCACCACGGCGTCGGCCATGACGCCGTATGTCAAGTCCCGCACCATCTCCTGCGCTTCGGCGATCGTTCCAGCACTGTGGGTCGCGCCGAACTGCAGCGCCGATTTCTGCTTGAAGTCCACCGGGTCCACGGCGATGATCTGCGCGGCGCCGCTGATCCGTGCGCCCTGGATCGCGCCCGTGCCGATTCCGCCCGCGCCGATGACGACGACCGTGTCACCGCCGCGCACGCCTGCGCGATTGGCGGCCGAACCGAAGCCGGTCGGAATGGCGCACGACAACAACGCGCTTGGCGCCAACGGCAGGTGCGGCTCGATCTTCACCAGTGAATTGGTCGACACCACAGTGTGTTCGGCGAACGCCCCGACCTTGGCCAGATGGCCCAGCGGCCGGCCGTCGGCGGTGTGATGGCGAAAGGTGCCGTCGGTGGGCATACCCGGAGTGAGGGTGAAAGCGCCGACGTCACAGATATATTCCATACCCGTCGCGCACCAGCGGCATTGTCCACACACCGCGACGAACGACATCACCACGTGGTCGCCGGGGGCGAAGTCCGTTACCCCATCACCAACTTGGCGTACGACGCCGGATCCCTCATGACCTCCGATCGTCGGGAACATGGTTGGTAGGCCGAGGGATCGCATCACCTCGTTGGGTGCCGACATGTCCCCTTTGAGGATGTGGTCGTCGGAGTGACACAGGCCGGCGGCCGCCATCTCGACCAGGACCTCGCCGGCGCGGGGCGGATCGAGTTCGAATTCCTCGACGGACCAGGGTCCGCCGACGTCGTGCAGGAGCGCCGCGCGGCTTTTCATGTGGCCGGGGCGAACGTGACCGGAAGCTTGTTGGGGGAGCGGAACGTCAGCCCGACGATCTTCGATTCCTGGCCGGTTCCGTCGTCGGCCACGAAAGCCAGATCCTTGACGCGGTCGAACAGGCTGTTCAGCATGACCCGGGTCTCGAGCCGAGCCAGGTGCATGCCGAGGCACATGTGGATGCCGCCGGCGAACGCGATGTGGGCGTTGCGTGGCCGGTTGATATCGAATACATCTGGGTCAGCCCAGCGCGTTTCGTCGCGATTGGCCGAGCCCATGCACAGGTCTATCTGGGCGTCGGCCGGTATTGTCTTGCCGCCGATCTCGATTTCTTCGGTGGTGGTTCGCATGACCATGGTCAGCGGGGTCTCGACCCGCAAACCCTCCTCGATGGCCACGGGTATCAACGACCGGTCCCGGGACACCATCGCCAACTGGTCGGGATGGGTCAGCAGCAGGTACAGCAAGTTGCCAGACGACCGGTAGGTGGTCTCCAGCCCGGCGGGCAACAACAGGCGCAGGAACGCGATGATCGCCTCGTCGGTGAGCTTCTCTCCGTCTATCTCGGCCGCCACCAGGTCGCCGATGATGTCGTCGGTATGATTGCGCCGCCGCTGCTCGACTTGTTCGAGAAAATAGCCGTGCAGCTCCTCCGCCGCGTTCAGCCCCGCCATGATGTCGGCCTGGATCGAAATAAGGCCGAGGGACAACCGCCGGAACATGTCCAGATCCTCCGGCGGTAGCCCGAGCAACTTCGAAATGATCCGGGTGGGAAATTCGAACGTCAGCGCCTTCACCAAGTCGGCGTGGCCATCGTTCTTGATCTCGTCGATCAACTGATCGCAGATCGGCGCGATGACCGACGGTTCCCAACGTTCCAGGGCGGTCGCTCGAAAAGCCTTCGCCACCAGGCTGCGATGATCGTGGTGTTCCTTCCCGCCCATCGCGAGGATGGTATGGCCCATCACCAACCCGATCGTCTTGTCGTAAGCGGCCGACGTGAAGATCCGGTCGTCGCGGAAGGCCCGATGGACCGCGTCGTAGCTGAACAAGACCCACTCGTCGCTGGGCCGCAACTCCTCCGGTATCTGCTCACGATCGCTCAGTTCGCCGTGCCACACGGGCTCCGTGCGCCTCATGTATTCGAAGAACGGATAGGGACTGGTTTCGCCGGTGAGGTCGAGTGTGACGGGCTGGTTGGCGGGGTCGGTGCTGAGCGTCATTCAGCGCTCCTCCTGGGCAGCCGGTAAGCGGGTTGGTACGCGGGATCATCGCTATCATAGTATAAATAGCAATTAAGCCCAACGGGGCTTGTCGTGGTTACCGTAACGGGCTCAGTATTGAAGCTGCGTGGCGTCGGAGGCGGTGATGCAAGTGGCCGAGCGGCGATTCGTGTGCTCGCTGGACGACCTACCGCCCGGCGGGATGAGGCTGGTGGACGTCGGGAAGTTCGGCGTCGGCGTGTACAACGTGCGCGGCCAGTTCTACGCGATCGTGAACTATTGCTCGCACGAAGGCGCCCCGCTGTGCCTGGGTCTTCTCGGCGGGACCAACGAGTTCGCCCCCGACGAACCCGGCGGGCTGCGGCGGGTCCGTGACGGACAAATCGTCCGGTGCCCTTGGCACAACTGGGAATTCGACATCACCACCGGTCAAAATCTCGCCGATCCGGCGCGGCGGATCCGCACCTACCCGGTCGATGTCACCGACGGGGAGGTGTACCTGACCGCATGATCAGCCCGGTCATAGATGCCAATGTGCAGCCGCACTTCCGCTCCAACGCGGAGATCCGGCGCTACCTGCCCGCCGCCCACCAGCTGCGGTCGATCCCCGACGTCGAACAGCAGTGGTACTCCGCACCCGGCGGCGACTACCGGCAAGACCTCTACGGGGAGCACTACCCGGGGTCAGACCCGGAGACGGTCATTCACGACCTGTTCGCGCAGGGCGTCGAGTACGCCATCCTCAACCCGCTGACCCGCGGCAACATCGCCGACTACCTGCTCAACAGCAGAATCTGCGCGGCGGTCAACGACTGGCTGCTCGACCGCTGGATCGAGCCCGACAACACCGATCGATTCCGGGGCACCATCCGCGTCAACCCGGAAGACCCCAAGGGGGCCGTCGCGGAGATTGAGCGCCTGGGCGATCACCCGAAGCTGGTCCAGGTCGGTGTCCCGATGCAGTCACGCGAGCCCTACGGCAAACCGATGTTCGAGCCGATCTGGGAGGCCGCGGCCGCACAAGGGTTGCCAGTGGCGGTGCACATCAACGGCGGCAACGGCGTCGACTATCCGCCCACCTTCGCCGGGCACGCCCATACCTATCCGGGATATGCCGCGTTCATGCCGCTGAACTACTTCGTACATCTGGCGACCCTCATCGTCGAGGGTATGTTCGGCAGGCACCCTGGCCTCAAATTCGTTTTCGCCGACGGCGGCTACGACATCCTCACCCCGTTGATCTGGCGGCTGGACACCTTCTGGGTGTCGATGCGCGACCAGACGCCGTGGGTCGACCGCTACCCGAGCGAATACCTGCCTGGCCACGTCAGGTTCTGCTCGTCTGCCTTCGACGGACCGACCGACGCCGGCGACGCGCAGCGCTGGATGGAGTTCAGCGGCAAGTCCGACCTGCTGATGTACGGGTCGGCGTATCCCCATTGGTCCACTACTCCGCCGCAGACCGTTGCCGAGTGCCTTGATCCCTCCCAACGCGACAAGGTGCTGTGGCGAAACGCCAGCGAGCTGTACGGGCTGAAGGAGCGTGTCCGATGACCACGATCGAACGGGTCGATTCGCCGACCGGTCATGACGACGAAATTGCGGTGAGCATCGTCGACACCGACGTGCACCCCTTGCCCGTCTCGACCGACGTGCTCAAGTCGTACGCGCCACCCGAATGGGTGGACAAGATATGGCCGACCGGAAACGCCGTCACCCCGGTGCCGCATTTCTACGACACACCGGATTCGTACAAGACCATGTCGCTGCGCATGGATGCCGCCCCGCCGGGTGGCGGGTTCGCGGGCAGCGACCCGGGGTTCGCCGCCAAGCAGTTGCTGCTCGACGCCGGCGTTAGCATCGCGACGCTGGAACCGATGTGTGACGCCCAGCTGCCACAGGCCGAACACGTTCTGAAGTCCGCCTACAACGACTGGCTTGCCGACGTCTGGCTCGACACGAACAACGAGCACGGCCGGTGGCGCGGATCGATCAGCGTCAGCGCGCAGACGCCCGAGCAGGCGGCGCGCGAGGTCGAACGGTGGGCGGGACACCCGTACATGGCCCAGGTGCTGATGACACCGCAGACTCGTGGGATCCCCTTTGGCAACCCACATTTCGACCCGCTCTATGAAGCCGCGGCGCGCAACGGTTTCCCGGTCGCCACACACCTGATGGGGCAGACACCGTTCGAGCTGATCCCGCTTTATCCCGTCGGCAACCCCGCGCATTGGCACGACTTCTTTGCGTCCTGGCCATTGCTATATGTCTCGCACTTGATGAGCCTGGTCTTCGACGGCGCTTTCGACCGCCACCCTGACCTGCGGGTGGTGTTCGTCGAAGGGGGCTTCACGTGGGCGATGCCGGTGATGTCGCGGATGGACCGCATCTGGGAAGCCCGCCGCGGCGACCTGCCCCACGTGCGGCGCCGCCCGTCGGAGTATGTGCGCGAACATGTTCGGTTCACCACCCAGCCGCTGGAAGATGCCGATACCGTGCAGTTCCGCGAGTACCTCGAGATGATGGACCTGGGCGACAACCTGATGTTCTCGACGGACTACCCGCACTGGAGCTACGACTCGCCGACCTATGCGATCAACCGATTCCCGGCCGACCAGCGCGAGCGGATCATGCGCGGCAACGCGACCGCTCTCTACGGGCTACCGGCGACGGTCAAGGCGCTTCCCGGGGAACGGTGAATCCCGCCCGAGCTGAAGCGATACGCACCTCGTCTTTCACCACACGGAATCGCAGGTCTACCTTGAAGAAGGTTTCCGGCACGGCCCCGCGCCGGGACCGGACGAGCCCGCATGCCGAGCCCGGAAGACGAGAAGGTATGACACAAACGAATCTGACGCGGCCACAGGGCCTTAACCGGATCGACCCGGTGCTCCGGGAGGCCGCCACCTCCTTGGGCGTCGTCGAATTCCGCGTCGAGACACTGCCCGCCGAACGGGAGCACGCCAACCGGCTCGCAGCCGAGCGCGCCGCCGCGGCCGGCACCGCCGAGGTGGCCGTCGAAACGCGCACCATCGCCGGCCCGGGCGGGCATGAGCTGAACCTTCGCTTCTACCGGGGTCCCGACCTCGATCAAGCCGGGTCAGGTGCACCCCTTGTGCTGTACGCCCACGGCGGGGGATTCGTGACCGGCAACTTGGACACCGATCATGCACCGTGTGTAGAGCTGGCCAAGGAAGCCGGATGCCTGGTGGTATCGGTGGACTACCGGCTCGCGCCGGAACACCCGTGCCCGGCCGCGTTGGACGACGTCGAGGCCGGCCTCTACTACGCCATCCGCAATTGCGCCGAGCTGAAGGCGGACGTCAACCGCATCGCCGTGATGGGCCGCGACGCGGGTGCGGCGCTGGTCGCGGGCCTGAGTCAGCGCATGTTCGATGACGAAGGCCCACAGATTCTGGTGCAGATCCTGCACCAGCCGATGCTCGATTCCGACGCCACCCAATCCCGGCGCGAGTTCCAGCGCACGCCGGGCCTCAATGGGCCGGCCGTGAGCCGGGCGTGGGGCCATTACCTCGGTCATGCGAGTGCCAACGGCCAGCACGTCCCCGCGCACCGCGCGAACCTCGAGGGCCTGCCGCCGACGTTCATCAGCTGCGCGGAGATCGATCCGTGCCGCGACGAAGCCATCGACTACGCGAACAGGCTGTTGCACGCCTACGTGCACACCGAATTGCACGTCATCGCAGCGGCATTCAACGGGTTTGACTCGTTGGTTCCCGATTGGGTGGTTTCTCAGGAGAACCGGGCGCTGCACGCGCGTTCGCTGCGCCGTGTATTCGCCATGTAACGCTGAGCAGCGCTATCGACGGAACTCCGGTATCTCTTACCGTAGTGCTCGTTGCTACCATCGAAAACGCCGGAGAACTCTCCACGAGAGGCAGCATGACCACACTCGACTCTCCCGAAAAGACGCTGTTCACCTCGACCACCCAGGCTTTTCTGGAAAAGGAAGCGCCGCTGCGGCGCGTGCGGGAGTTGCACGCCGCGGGGGTGTCGTTCGATCCGGCATGGTGGCGGCGCGCCGCGGAACTCGGCTGGACGGCCCTTTTGGTGCCAGAGGAATTGGGCGGCGGCAGCGTCTCGGACAGCGGTTTGGCGGATCTGGCCATGGTCGCCGAACAGCTCGGCAAGACCGTGGCGCCCGGGCCGTTGTATCCGGTCAGCGTCGTACTGACCGCGCTCGTCGAGTGTGCGGACCGGCAATCGCACGCGGACACCATCGAGGCGCTGATGTCCGGCGAAAGCGTGGCATCGTGGGCGGTTTCGGAGCCGGGCCAGGGGTGGGCGCCGCTGAATCCGTCGGTGACGGCCACCCCGACCGATTCGGGCTATCGCATCGACGGCACCAAGGACCGGGTCGAGGCGGGCGCGCAGAGCGCGGTGCTGCTGGTGGTGGCGCGCAGCGGTGATGAGCTCCGCCAGTTCTTGGTCCCCACGGACGCGCCCGGCGTCACGATCGAGCCCCAGCAGTCGGTCGACCTGGTCAAGCAATATGCCCGGGTGCGTTTCGACGGTGTGATGGTGGATCGAACGGCGGTGGTCGGCACCGCCGGCGAGACCGCCACCCTGATCGACCGGCAGAGCCAAATCGCGCAGACCCTGCAGTGCGCCGAGGTGGTCGGCGTCCTGCAGACGGTGTTCGACCTGACCGTCCAGTGGGCGTTGGACCGGCACACCTTCGGGCGCCCGCTGGCGTCCTACCAGGCCCTCAAGCACAAGTTCGCCGACATGAAGCTGTGGCTGGAAGCCTGCCGGGCCACCACGGCCGCGGCGGTCGCCGACGTCGCCGCCAACTCACCCGGGGCGGGCCTGTCGGCCAGCATCGCCAAGTCCTACGTGGGCGAGATGGCCGGCCAGATCGTCCAGGCCTGCGTGCAGATGCACGGCGGCATCGGCGTCACCTGGGAACACGACCTGCACCTCTACCTGCGCCGAATCACGTTGTATCGCTCCATGTTCGGAACGCCGGAGGACCACAACCTGCGCGTGTATGAGCACGAGAAGGCGGGGCGTTTAAACAAATGACGCCTACCGAATCCGTTGCCGAGTTCGCGGCCCGGGCCAGGGAATGGCTGGCAGACAACATGCCCCGCATCGATCCCGAGTGCCCGCCGCCCGCCCCGCGCGACGACGAACGATCCTGGCAGCGGGCCAGAGAATTGCAAAAACGGCTGTATGAAGGCGGATTCGCCGGGATCTGTTTCCCGCGCGAGTACGGCGGCCTCGGCCTGGACTACGAATATCAGAAGGCATTCGACGCGGAGACCATCGACTATGAGATGCCGCTGATCCTCAACACCCCCACGTTCACCATCTGCTGCGCCACGCTGCTCGACACCGGCAGTGAGGATCAGAAGAAGCAACACCTCGCGGCGGCGCTGCGTGGCGATGAGGTGCTGGTGCAGCTGCTGTCCGAGCCGAGCGGCGGATCCGACCTGGCCGGCGTCCTGACCCGGGCCGAGCGCCAGGGCGACCGCTGGGTACTCAACGGCGCCAAGACGTGGAGCACCAGCGCGTTCGCCGCTGACTACGGACTGTGTCTGGCCCGCACCAACTGGGATGTGCCCAAACACGAGGGCTTGACGATGTTCCTGGTGCCCATTGCTCATCCGGGAATTACGTTGCGGCGCATCACCATGCTGAGCGGTTCCACCGAGTTCTGCGAGGAGTTTCTCGACGGGGTGGACGTCGGCGACGACGCCGTCGTCGGGGAGGTCGACGGCGGCTGGGCGGTGGCGTCGCGGCAGCTGTACCACGAGCGCCGGGCGGTGGGGCAGGGCTCCGAGTTCGCCAGTGGCAGCGGCAGCGAGGGCGGCAACGCGAATCCCGTTGACTACGTGGCCCTCATCGAGAAAACGGGTCAGGCCGGGAACGAACGCGTGCAGCAGATGGCCGGGCGCGCACTCGTACAACGTGCGGTGGCCGAGCAGTTGATCGGTCACGTCTACCGCAGCGTCCGAGATGGCACACTGCCGCCGGCCGTCGGCACACTCATCAGGCTGTTCCACGCCGAGACCGTGTTCGTGGATGTCGATACCGCCATGGCGATCGCGGGAAGTGCCGGCGTGGTCGGAGAACCCGGCGACGGCCTGGAAACCGGCCTGCGCTACCTGGCCCGCCAGACCGTCGCGATGGGCGGCGGCACCACGGAGATGGCGCGCAACGTCATCGGCGAGCGGGTGCTTGGCTTTCCGCGGGAATACGCAGCCGACCGGGGCGTGCCGTTCAAGGAGGTGCGGCACGGCCGGCGATCCGACCGGCCCTAGCCCTCGGCGACGAGATTCTCGGCGAGCCCGCCGGCCACCGGCAGTTGTACCAGAGACAAGACGTGGTGCGCCGGGCTCCCCGGCGGGGCCACCAGCACGTACTCACTGCCCTGTCGTTGTGCACGGTCGCGCGCGGCCGCCAGCGCACTGACGCCGGCCGACCCGAGCTGGGTAACGGCGCTGAGATCGATGGTCAACGGCGCTACGCCGGAACGGCTTTCGACCGCGATCTGGCGATCCAGTGTGGAGGCGGTAGTGGAGTCGACGTCGCCGCTGACGACGATGCGGCCCGGTTCGGTGACCACGGAGACGAATTCGGAGTTCGCCGACCGCTGCTGCTGATCGGCCCGGCTGATGAGTGTGTCCGTGACGAAATTGGCGGGCCGCGACAGGCGGTGCGTCAAGCTGGCGGTGGTTCCGCCGGGCCCGTGAGTGACTTGGGCACTGGATACCAGGGCTTCGGCCATGGCCAGGCCGCGGCCGCGACCCTGCTCGCCTTCGCGATGATCCTTCCACTGCCCATGGTCGATGACCGACGCGTACAGGTTGCCGTCTCCGGCCAGCGACGCCTCCACGACAACCCCGTCGGAAACCTCTGTGGCGTAACCGTGTTCGACCGCATTCTCGACGAACTCCGAGATCGCGTGCACGATGTCGGAAATGTCATCGGGGGCGGCGCCGACCTCGGAGAGCCACTGACGCAGGCGGGAGCGAACCGCGCGTGCGGCATGAATCGTGGCATCCAGCGTCATCTGGAGCGGTGGCGGCGGCGTACGCCGTTGCGCCGCAAGCAGTGTGATGTCGTCGCTGTAGCCGGTCGACCGCAGCAACAGTTCCAGCGTCTCCGAACAGATGCGGTCGATTGGCCGCCCCGAGGACTCGATCACGAACCCGCCCTGGCCACCGGCGATGTTGGCTGCCAATTCGGCGAATTCGGCGGTGCTGGCCACCAGCGGCCGGCCGGGACGTTCGATAAGACCGTCGGTGTAGAGCATGACCGCGTCGCCCACGCCCAGGAATTCGGTGCGCACCGGGAAACCCGTGCCGCTGCCCAGCGGCCCGGCGCCGGACGGCTCAAGGTAACGCGAATCGCTCTCCGAACCGACGAGCAGCGGCGGCGGGTGCCCGGCCGTGCAGTACTGGAATTCACCCGTGCCGAAGTCGAGCGACCCCACGCACACGGTGGCCGACCTCGAGCCGGGCACATGTTCGTGGAAGCGGTCGACCGCCGCCAGCGCCTCGGCGAGCGGGTACCCCGCCACAATCTGCATCCGCAGCGCCGTGCGCAATTGCGACATCACCGCGGCCGCCTCGACGCCATGGCCGACGACGTCGCCGACGATGAGCACCAGCCGATCCCCAAGGGGGATCGCGTCAAACCAGTCGCCACCGGCGGCCGTGTCCTCCGCGGCAACGAGGTATTCGGCGGCCACGTCGGCGCCGGGAACGACGGGTACCGAAGGCGCCAGCAGTGCCTGCTGCATGACGGTGGCCGAGTCGCGCACGTTGCGGTACCGCTCGGACAACTCCTCCATGCGCGACTCGGCGGCCAGCCGTGCCCGCACCCGGTCGGTCACGTCGACGAAGGCGAGCTGTACCCCCTCGATCGAGCCGTCGTCGCCGCGCCGCGCCGTGACGATGAAGTCGAAGAAGTGCTCTTGTGCCGTCCCCGAGCCCTCGAAGTCGGCTTGCACCCGCCACTCGGTTCCCGATTGCGGTTCGCCCGTCTCGTAGACCCGGTCGAACATTTGCAGGATCTGCTGGCTCTCCAGCTCGGGGTAAACCTCCCGCACCAGCAGCCCGATGCTGTCGATCGGCGGACTGAGCGCTCGGTAAGCGGCATTGACCGCGATGAATCGGTGGTCGGGCCCTTCGAGGCCAACCAACAGCGCGGGGACATTCTCGAAAATGCGGCGGACGTCGTCGGCCGCGCCCACGGTCTTGTCCCAGTTTCTTTCGGCCGCCATTGACCGTTCCTCCTACGGACCCATTCCTGGGCTGAGTCCCGCAAGCTGGTCCCAAAGCGCTGAGCACTCGCCAGGCACAGTCAGTAAGAGTATCAATGGCAGCCGCATGCTCAATGCAACAGTTTCCCAGCGTGGCGTGCGGGCCGGCTCGAGCCCGGCAATTTAACCAGGACGGTTTGTAATTAATCAGCGTGGGTACCACGCTCCCATGGTCGATGTCGTCCTGGGGCGGCTGATCTCGCTCTGGCGAAGCATCGTGTCGTCATCGGTGCTTACCCTCAATGGCTGGGTCGCCTTCAACCTGCCGCGAACGGTGACCGCATTGGGCGGATCGCTGCTGCTGGGCCTGGTGGCCCTGCATGCCTACATCTTGACCACGGAACCGGGGTTGCCCCTGTACTTCGCCGTCTACTCTGCTTTGCTGGGCGTCTGTTGCCTGGCGGCCGCTGGCGCCATGGTGTTCGCCACCAAACCGCGTGTGCCACAAGTGGGCTGGTACTCGGGGAGTCTGGTCTGCCTGACCTTCATCGTCATCTACGTAGTCAGCCGGTGGGTCACCCTGCCGGGGCTGGAAGCGCTGACCGGCCGATGGGACCTAGCGCCGGGCACGTTCGCTGTTGTGTTCGCCGCCGGCTTCATCGCGGTGCACACGACTGTGCTCTCCGGCATCAACGTGGCCTACCCGCAACGACAACAGTGGTACGACTGACTGGAGCTCAGGCATGACGACGCTCGACTACCCGGTGTGGCTGCGGGTGGACCATTGGCTGAACGTGCTGTTTCTGACGCTGCTCATTCGCAGCGGCATCGAAATCCTCTCCACCCACCCGAAGCTGTATGGGCAGGACGACAGCAGACCCGGCAGCGAATGGGCGCGCTTCACCCGCAAAGTCATGCCGCGGGACCGGTTATACGACACGCTCGACGAAGAAGAGGACTATCACCCGATCGTTGCGCTGCCCGGCCATGCGCAGTTGGGCATGGGGCGGCATTGGCACTTCATCTCCGTCATCGGCTGGATATTGGTGGGGCTGTCTTACTACATCCTGCTGTTCGCGACCGGGCAGTGGCACCGGTATTGGCCGTATTCCTGGTCCATCTTTCCTGAGGCATGGAACGACATCGTCACCTACATGTCGTTCAACCTGCCGCCGCTGCTCCCCGGAGAACCCTTGGATGCCATTCAGAAGCTGACCTATGCGGGTGTTGTCTTTCTGCTTGCACCCTTCCAGATCCTGACCGGTGCCGCCCAGTCTCCCGCGATCGAGGCGCGGTTTCCGTGGTATGTGCAAATGTTCGGCGGCCGTCAGAAGGCCCGCAGCCTCCATTTTTTCGGACTGCTCGCGTTCATTGTGTTCATCGCGATCCATCTGTCGATGATTTTTTTCTGGGGCTGGGGCAGGCTCACCGCCTTGATGATCTTCGGGTCGGTGCGCAACGCCTATTGGGCTACGGCGCTGTCCTTCGTGATTATCGGCGCCGTTGTCGCCATTCATTGGGCGGCCACCAGCTGGAGCCATCGCAGTCCCCGGTCGGTGCAGCGCGTACTCGGGGCCGTGACCACCGGTGCGCGGCTACTCCTGTTGCGGCCGCTCAACTCCCGGCAGAATTACCCGCCGAGCAAGATCTCTCCGCAACACCGAGTCAACGGCAAGCCCCCAACGGGCATCGACTTCAAAGTGATGGCCGCCCATAACTTCGTTGACTGGCGACTGCGAGTGGGTGGCCTCGTCGAGAATCCTGTGACGCTGGACCTGGCCGCTCTGCGGTCTCTGGCGGAGCCGGAGTCGCAGTGCGTCATGCATAACTGTGTACAGGGATGGACCAGCATCGCCGAATGGAAGGGCCTGCATTTGGGCCGACTCGTTGAACTCGTGCGCCCCCTGCCACAGGCAAAATACGTCTGCTTCCTCAGCATGCAAGACAACAGCACCGACGAACCGGCCTCACATGGCGGTGGCCAGTTCTACGAGGTCATCGATCTGGAGTTCGCCCGCAAGCCGCAGACGCTGCTGGCATACGAAATGAACGGGGCGCCACTACCGATCAAGCATGGTGCGCCGTTGCGGTTGCGGGTCGAAACTCAGGTCGGTTTCAAAATGACCAAATGGATCAACCAGATTGAGTTCGTCGAGGACTTCGCCGGCATCGGCTTCGGGACGGGGGGCTGGCGCGAGGACCGCGTCTTCTACGACAAGGACGTGGAGATCTGAGATGACCGACATGACCGAGGGAGCCAGCGAGCAAGTCGGTTTGCGTCCGGAGCTGATCGGTTTGGATGCCGTGGCGCGTCAGTGTGTGCTCGACCTGATCGCCGTCAAAGGCGGGCACTGCGAGGCCTGTGGCGCGACGGATTTCGCGGTCGGCGATGCGATGATCATGGGCTTTCTCTTTCTCGACGAGGACGCCGACGCTTTCCTGGTAGCGCTGACGTGTCGCAACCCCGAGTGCCCCAAGCCCAGGACCGCGATCAGGTTGAGCGGCAAGGATTTTCTGTCCGAGGAGCAAATGGCTCGCGCCGTGTCCCTCAGGTCCACAATCGCGTGACACCAGCTATGGGCGAAGGAGGCGTCGCCATTTCGCCGCGCGCCGCACCCGCCTGTTGGTCCCGCCCTCTCGCAAATCCGTGAGATTGGGCCGCGCCAGCTTGAATCTCTCGATCAGGGGCGACACCGCCCGAAATTCGTCACACAGCGATTGAAACCGGCGCTCGTCGGCGTCGGTGAGCAGACCGATGGAACTGTAGTGCGCCATCCGCGGAAGCCGTCCGGCGAGCGCCGTTCCCCATCGGACGCTGAGGTCGTAAATGTCTTCGTCGCTGAAGACGTCCTCCGCTTCCTTTTGCTCGCCGAGTTCCTTCAACCTCTTGAGTTGCTCGGCAAAGAACTCAACGTCGTCATCGATGCTGACTTGCACATGACCGTCCGGTGCCGTGCTCATGGGGCCCTCCTTTCCCGCACCCTGCAGCGTCCGACATCGCTATCGGTCGGGGAGTACCCCGCGGGCATCGCTTCAACATGCGATGCCCCAAATAATGCATCAGGAAACAGTTGCGCATAGTAATTGTTTTCAGGATATCGACAGGATTCGGTACGCCCACTCCCAGCGTATAAACGTCCAAACCGGGAAGTCGCCGAGGGATAAGAAGCAATGCACCGCGCTTGGGGTGGATTGTGGATCGATTTGCGGGCCTGGGTAGGAGGTATTGTGTGGCAATAGATTTCGGCGTGCTTCCGCCGGAAATCAACTCGACTCGCATGTATACGGGCCCGGGTGCCGGACCAATGTTGGCGGCGGCGGTGGCATGGGACGACGTGGCAGCGCAGCTGCACGCCACGGCGGCGAATCACACCTCGGTTGTCTCCGGGTTGACGGCCGGGTGGCGGGGTCCGGCGTCGATGGCGATGGCGGCCGCGGCCGCGCCCTACACGGCGTGGATGAGCACTACAGCCGGCCAGGCCGAGCTGACGGCAGCCCAGGCGCGGGCCGCGGCCGCCGCGTTCGAGACCGCGTTTGCGGCGACCGTGCCGCCGGCGTCGGTGGCGGCGAACCGTGCTCGGCTGCTGGCGCTGATCGCGACGAACTTTCTCGGGCAGAACACCCCGGCGATCATGGCCACCCAGGCCGAGTACCTGGAGATGTGGGCGCAGGATGCGGCCGCCATGTACGGCTACGCCGGCTCCTCGGCGGCGGCTGCGCAGGTGGCGCCTTTTCAGCCGCCGCCGCAGACAACCGACCCGGCCGGCGTCGCGGGGCAGGCTGCGGCGGTCAGCCAAGCCACCGGCACGGCGGCCGGCGCCCAGGCGACGCACCTGCCGCAATTGTTAGCCGCGACGCCCGAGGCGCTGCAAACCCTCGCCGCGCCCATGCAATCCGCGGCGCCCGCCGCGGCTGCCGATCCGCCATCCCTTGCTTCGGCGCTCGACGGGTTCATCACCGGGCCGCTGTCACCATTGTCGTTGTTCACCATTCCCGGTGTTCCTTATCTCCTTGGCACGCAAAGTTATCTGCTCCCGCAGGCCGCCGCGAACTTGACCAGGTCGGCGGAGAATTACTCCAAAGCACTGGCCAAGGCAACCACTGTAGGAGTGCCGCGCATGGTCAGCGCGCCCGTGTCGGCGGGCATTGGCCGCGCGGGCGTGGTGGGCGGATTGTCCGTGCCGCAAGGCTGGGCAACGGCCGCCCCCGAGATCAAGGCGGTTGCCGCGACATTGCCCCAGAGCAGCCTGGCTGCGGCCCCGGCGGCGCTTGTCGCCGACGGCCAGGGCACCCTCGTCGGCAACATGGCCCTGTCCGGGTTGGCCGGCCGCGCCGTGGCCGGAACCGGCGGGGCGGCAGCCCGTTCCGCCGGCATGGGGAGCGCCACCCCCGCCGCCGGCGAGGCCACCACGGCGAACATCTTTGTGATCCACGAGGCCGGCGAATGATGACGAACGGCGCGACGTCACCATCAGCGGCTGAAACCGCCAGCGCACTCCCGGCGAATCAAGGAGGCTAGCAATGGATTACGGGACATTGCCACCGGAGATCAATTCCGCGCGCATGTATGCCGGCCCAGGATCGGGATCGATGCTGGCCGCCGGCGCGGCGTGGGATGGGCTGGCCGCCGAACTGCGTTCGACCGCAGCCTCCTATTCGTCAGTGATCTCGGGGCTGACCACCGCATGGCTGGGTCCGGCATCGGCGAGCATGGCGGCCGCTGCCGCGCCATACGCCGCGTGGTTGAACGCCACCGCAGCGCAAGCCGAACAGACGGGAAACCAAGCCAGGGCGGCGGCGGCGGCTTACGAGGCCGCCTTCGCGGCCACCGTACCGCCGCCGGTGATCGAAACGAACCGCGCCGAGCTCGAGTCGCTCATTGCCACGAACACACTCGGTCAGAACACCGCGGCTATCGCCGCAAACGAGGCACGATACGCCGGCATGTGGGCCCGTGATGCCGCAGCAATGTACGGCTACGCCGGCCAATCCGCGGCGGCCTCCGCGGTAACGCCGTTCGATTCGCCCGCGCAAAATACAAACCCGGCCGGCACCGCGGCGCAGACCGCCGCCGTGAACCAGGGCGTCGGCACCTCAGCCGGAACGAACACTCAGTCCGCCTTGTCCCAGCTGACATCCGCGACTCCCACCGCGCTGCGAAGCCTTGCGGCTCCGGCGGCGGTGGATCCGCCGCCGTCCTCGTCATTGGCGAGCTTTCTCAGCAGCCTGAACTCTTCCCCGCTGGCGAAGCTCGCCGGTAACGTGGAGCTGATACCCAAGGCGGTCCTGCCGGCCAATGACGTAATGATCAGCACCATCATGGGTTTGGTGATCGGGGCGCGGCATCTGGGTGACCTGACGGTCGCGGTCAAGGCCGCGACCCCAAGTCTCGCGACCGGGTTGGGTTCGGCGGGAACGGCATTGGGAACGACCGTGTCGGCGGCTGTCGGTCAGGCCGGCCTAGTGGGAGGGCTAGCGGTTCCACCGAGTTGGGCCGTGGCCACTCCCGCGATCAGGACTGTCGCCGCGGTGTTGTCGGGCACTTCGGAGAGCGCCATCGGCGCGGCCGTGGTGAGCGAGGGCAGCTTTTTCAGCGGGTTGGCTGCGGCAGGCATGGTCGGAGGCGCGCTCGGCGCCGCACTGCCCAGGGCCGCGGCGGGCGCCGGCGGCAAGGGGCGTGACCGCTCGGCCAAAGACGGTGCAAGTCTCAAAGACAGTGATTCGCCTGAAAACTTGCAACGCGTTGTGGCTGACATGGCGGAGAACCCGGAAAGTGTGCAGCATTGGCACACCGATCCCGACCACCTTGATGGCTTACTGGACGAACTGCGAAAAAAACCGGGTACGCACGCGGTACACGTGAAGAACGGAAAGCCCAGGGTGACGCTGCCGGGTTCGTAACGGACGCAGGCCCGGACGAATACGGCTCCGGACAACCACTTGGCGGGGGCGGCGCGCCGTTATTGGCGCGCACCGGCGAGGGCTCGCGGGATGCGCAATAAACCGGCGATCGCCACTATCGACCAGGCCAACAGCGCGTCCCAGAAGAACACTAGTGCAACGGTGTGCAGCGATCGCATATTAGCCTCGCTGGCGATCATGTTGATGGCCACCGAATACATCCCCAGCGGGAACACGAGCGTCCACCACGAGCCGGTGAATCGCAAAAGCTTGGGCCGCTGCTCGACGCGGTGCAAACCGAAATAGATCAACGGCGGTATCCACAACGTTGCCGCTGCCCACGCCGTCAGCATGATCGCAAACACACCCGCCGCCAGCCAGTTTGGAGCTTGGACGTGAATTTCGTGGCCAGCCACCACGGCGATGGCAAGCGCGCCCATCAAAATCCAAGTGTCAGGCTGGAATCCTTCACGGTCCAGCCGCTCGTCGACGGCGCGCCACACAATCAATGCGGTCATCGCGATGTAGATGGCCAGTGCCAAAACCCACGTAACCACCGCGGCTATCAACCATTGACCGTGCCCGGTACTGCTTGCGAGCTTGGCGGCCACGATTGCCAGGCCGGACGTGGCTACGCTGAACAATAACCATGCGCCGTGGACCTGGTCGCGCGACGCAGTCAAGCGCTGCGTTGCCAGGTTGCGCAGGCTGGATAGAGCCAGGCCCAGCCAAGCCGAACCGGCAATGGCGCCAAGAACCGGAAGTATCAGCGGGTGGGCGGACGAAAGCCGGTTGCACAGCACGGCGCATGCGGCAACGAAAGTGAACAGGGGCAGCGAATTCTCGAGCTCCGCCAAGCCCCAGGGAAGTAGCCGGCGTTTGGCCGTGGCGAGCACCACCGCAAGTGCTACCAAGACCGCCCAAGCCAGCAGCGCGATCACACTGAGCGCGTTGCTGGTTGACGTGTACTGATGATCCTTGGCGGCGGTGGAGAGGATTCCGGTCGCCATCACCGCTGCGAACGCGTCAGGGGAGACGTTGATGCTACTCAGTCGAATCGCCATGCCAGGGCCTTCTTTACGTTTGAATCATCGCTCAGCTATGAGCCCGACCACAACCGCCGACTACCCATCACGGTCGAATGCAATCCGGAAAAGGACTCGCTCGCCGGTCCCCTTGGCCTGACCGCCGCACGGCGGCCTGTGTTATCTCGGCTTTGAGGGGGTACGCCTCACGAACGAAACATGTCGGGAATGACCGTGGGAGAAGTGAGATGAGCGATCCTGATGCGATCATCCGAAAGCTGCGCGATGTCATCGAGAAGGAACAGGGACTGGCGGACCTCCTCGAGCGGTCGTTGAAGCAGGCTCGCGAATCGGCCGAGGCCGAGTTGCGGCCGGAGTTGTTCGCCGCGCTGGAGTGGCCGGCCAACCTGGATGAGTACGAGGAGTATCTGAAGAGCTTCGTCAGATGGGTGCCCCGCCAGTCCGATGCGGAGGCATGGCAAGGGGCCGACCCCGCTGAACGACAGGCCCAAGAGGTCAGCGACCGGACAGCACACTTCTTCTTCCTCGTTGACCAGGGGGTGGACGGGGCCGCGCCGCAGGGCTCCAAGGTCTTTCGCGACTGGATGACCGAGTTCTCGCGGCAGTGGGGCAGCTTCTTGGACACCGCTGATTCGTTCAGCCCGGAGATCCTGCAGTCCTTCATCGATTTCGCGCCCGAGTATCGGGTGCATGAGTCGCTGGTCGACGGAAAGCCCAACATGCCCAGCGGTTGGTTGACGTTCAACCAGTTCTTCGGTCGTGAATTGAACGGGGGACTGCGCCCGATCGCCGAACCCGGCAGCAATTTGGTGGTGACCTCTCCCGCCGACTGCGTCTTCCAGCACGCCTACGACATCGACACCGACTCCAACATCCCGCCGGTAACCCTCAAAGGCGTCAACACTTTTGGGAATATTAAGCAGCTCATTGAGGGTAGCGCATACAGCGAGAGCTTCGGCGGAGGGACGTTTGTGCACTACATGCTGAAGCCCAACTCGTATCACCGTTACCACCTGCCCGTCTCTGGCCTGGTGAAAGAGACCTTCCTCATCAGCGGACAGGTATTCATGCAGGTGTCTCTCGACGGCCACGAGTTCAAGTCCAGCGATAGCGCAACCACCGGTTACGAGTTCTTTCAGAACCGCGGCGTGGTCACCATCGACACGTCGGCTTCCGACTGCGGCGACATCGGTGTCGTCGCGGTGATTCCGGTTGGTATGGCGCACGTATCGTCGGTGACGCTGACCGCAGTCGAAAACACACAAATGGCAAAGGGCGACGAGTTCGGCTACTTCCAATTCGGCGGTTCGGACATCATCATCCTCTTCCAGGAGGGGGTGGACCCGCAGATCGACACCGGCGAAGGGTACCGACTCTTCGGCACGCCAGCAGCCCGCTGCAAAGGCCGGGCCCGATGAGGATGGGATAGCTTGGTCACCTCACAACGACTTAATAGGTAAGTCACAGCCAATCATTCGGTGTGTGGGGTTTGCCAGAGGCGCGGTCGGGCACGCGGTCAACATGGCCCGCTCACACGACATCCTGCACTGGAACCCGGAAGACACCAAGGCCTGGGAGGACGGCAACAAAGCCGTCGCGCACCGAAACATGGCATGGTCGATCGCGACCGACCACGTGGCCTTCGGCGTCTGGTCATTGTGGTCGGTACTGGTGCTCTTCATGCCCGAATCGGTCTACGGGTTTTCGGCAAGCGACAAGTTCCTCCTGGTCGCCGTCAATACGCTAATGGGTGCGCTGATGCGCATTCCCTACACGGCCGCGATCGGCATCTTCGGTGGGCGCAACTTCACGGTGGTTTCCACTCTGGTGCTGTTGATACCCACCGCGGGCACGATCGTCCTGCTGGCCAATCCAGGCCTGCCGCTGTGGCCATATCTGGTGTGTGCGGCGCTGACCGGGCTCGGCGGCGGCAACTTTTCCGCGTCCATGACCAATGTCAACGCCTTCTATCCGCAGCGGCTCAAGGGGTGGGCGCTGGGGCTCAACGCGGGCGGCGGCAACATCGGTGTGCCGGCGATCCAGCTGGTAGGCCTGCTGGTGATCGCGGTGGCCGGCCACCGGCAGCCGTACTGGGTGTCGGGGCTCTACATGGTGCTGCTGACCGCGACCAGCATCGGCGCCTTCATGTTCATGGACAACATCAAGGAGTACCGGGTCAATTTCGTTGCCATGAAAAAGATGATCAAGCAGCGCGACTCGTGGCTCCTCTCGCTGCTCTACGTTGGCACCTTCGGTTCATTCATCGGATTCTCCTTCGCGCTGAGCCAAGTGCTGCACATGAAATTCACCGAAGCGGGGCAAAGCTCCGCCCACGCTTCGTTACATGCGGCCCAAATCGCTTTTGTGGGACCGCTGTTGGGGTCAGTGGCGCGGGTCTACGGGGGCAAGCTCGCCGACCGTTTAGGCGGTGGCCGGGTGACGTTGACCGTCTTCGGCGGTATGAGTCTCGCCGCCGGATTACTCGTCTTCGCCAGCACGCTCGAGGACAACAACGGCGGCCGCCTCACCGCCACGTCGATAGTCTGTTACGGCGTCGGCTTCGTCTGCCTGTTCCTTCTAGCCGGGGCCGGCAACGGATCAATATACAAGATGATCCCCTCGGTATTCGAGGCCCGCAGTAGGTCGCTCGATCTCAGTGACGACGACCGCAAGCAGTGGTCGAAAAACGTTGGGGGAGCGATGGTTGGGTTCGCCGACTCGATCGGCGCGTTCGGTGGATTCGCCATCGACATTGTGTTGCGGCAGTCCTACCTGACCGCTCGCACCGAGACGCCGGCCTTATGGATCTTCCTCGGGTGCTACATCGGGTTCGCGATCCTGACGTGGTTCTGTTATGTGCGCACCGATCGAGAGTGAAACGGGTGATCGTGATGCACGACCTATTACTCGAGCTGTACAACGGGTGGCGGCCGGCGCTGTACGCGGCCGTCAAGGCGTTAGCACTGTTCCTCACCGCCGCCGCGGCTTTCCGGCTGACGCTGCGGCGCACGATCGCTGAGTTCACGCCATTCGACTGGGTCACCGCCGTCGCGGTGGGTGCCATCGTCGGTCGCACAGCGACGGCCGCCGGCACCTCGTGGCTGACCGGAGCGGCCGCGCTGCTCACCCTGATCGCCGCGCACGACATTGTCGCGCGCCTGCGGTTCATTCCATGGGTGCGCAGACTCGTCGATCCGCCGGTACGGGTGCTCATCCGTGATGGCCAACTCGACGAGCGGAACCTGCTGCGTTGCAGACTGACTCACGAGGACATGGATGTGATCCTGCGCCAGCACGGTCACCGAACCGCTGCCGATGTCCACTTGGCGCTATTCGAGACCAAAGGGGTGGTCTCGGTCTTCGGCGGTCCCGACAGGACGCAAACGACAACCCCGCTGCGAGGTGATTCATAATGGTTCCACCTACCTGGTTGACCGCCGTCTCATGGGTCTCGTTGGCTTTGGGCTTCACAGTGGCGGCCGTAATTCTCGGCGACATCTACGCCCGCGGATACCGACAGCGGATGGGCATCATGGAGGCCGTCTGGCCGGTTACCGCGCTCTATTTCGGGCCGGTAGCGCTGTGGATGTATTGGCGCTACGGCCGTCCGAACAGCCGTCGCTGGTTACGCGAGCACGACCTCGACCGACCGCCCGATAAGCCGGATTGGGCTACCACCGCCATCGGGGTAAGTCACTGTGGCGCGGGATGCACGCTCGGCGACATCATCGCCGAATTCGCTGTCTTCGCACTCGGCTTGGAGCTGCTTGGGCGCGCCTTGTTGCCCGAATACATCGGCGACTATGCCGCCGCCCTGGCGTTGGGTGTCCTGTTCCAGTATTTCGCGATCGCCCCGATGCGCGGGCTGAGCTTCCGGAAAGGCATGCTCGCGGCGGCAAAGGCTGACGTCTTGTCGCTCACCGCATTTGAAGTTGGCCTGTTCGGCTGGATGGCCGTGATGTCGTTCGCTCTCTTTCCGTCGCCCCTGCATCCCGATTCGGCCGCGTACTGGTTCCTGATGCAGATCGGGATGATCATCGGGTTCGCAACGGCCTGGCCGGCGAATGTCTGGCTGATCCGACGAGGGATCAAGGAGGCGATGTAGTTCTTTCGTGTGCGCTTAGCAGGTCGGGCCCGCGACGGCACCGGGCATCGGAGTAGGTTCCGGCCAGCGCCCTAGGCCGAGACGGGTTTCTTCGCCGGCGCCGACACCTTCATCAGCTTCATCAGGTTGCCGCCCATGATCTTTGCGACGTCGGCCTCGTCGAAGTCGGCGAGCTCGTCGACGAAGGAGATGGGGTCCTTCAGGCCTTCGGGATGCGGCCAGTCCGAGCCGAACAGCACCCGGTCGGTACCCACCATCTTGACGATCTCGGTGAACCGGTCCTCCCAGAACGGGGTGATGTAGACGCAGCGCTTGAACGCCTCGATGGGATCCTCGCTGAACGACTGCGGCATCTTCTTGTAGACGCCCTTGAGGCCCTTGAAAAGGTCCGGCACCCAGTCGGCGCCGTTTTCGATCGACAAGATCCGCAGCTCGGGATTGCGGGAGAGCGCGCCGTGGCAGACCAGCGCACCCATCGCGTCCAGGATCGGCCGGTGGCCCATCGCGAAGCTCCGGAACGCGGTCGGCTTGAAAGGCAGGAACTCGTCGCCCGGCTCCCACACGTTCGCGAACTCCGAGTAGCCACTGTCCGAAGCGTGCATCGAGACCGGAATCTCGGCCTTGATGCAGGCCTGCCAGAACGGGTCGAACTCCTCGAGGCCGAACGACCGGCTGCCCTTGTAGCCGGGCACCGGCGCTGGGCGGACCAGCACGGTGCGCGCGCCGCGCTCCAGGCACCACTGAAGCTCTTCTAGCGCGCGGTCGACGATCGGCAGCGTGATCACCGGGGTGGCGAAGATGCGGTCCTTGTAGTTGAACGACCATTGCTCGTGCATCCACTGGTTCAGCGCGTGGATGACGTCGTGGGTCATCTCCGGGTCGTCCTTCATGCGCTCCTCGACCAGGCTGGCCAGGGTCGGGAACATCAGGGCGTAGTCGATGCCCAGCTCGTCCATGACCTCCAGCCGCGCGCCCGGCTCGCGGAAGGCGGGGATGGCCTTCATCGGCTCGCCCAGGATCTCCCGGTAGCTCTTGCCCTGCGCGCCGTTGCGGAAGTAGTCCTCCTGGGCGCCCGGCTTGGCGACCTTCTCGAAGGTCGGGTTCGGGATGTACTCGCTGATGTGGCCGCGTACCACGATCTTGGTGCGGCCGCGCACCTGCACGTAGTCGATGACGTTCTTGCGCTTCTCCGGGAGGAACTTGGTCAGTGCCTCCTGCGGCTCGTACATGTGGTTGTCCGCGTCGAAAACGGGGAAGGAAAGTTCGCGAGACGGCATGGCGATCTCCTTGCGGAAGTACTCGGGTTCTCGGTAGGTGGTAATGACGTTACCACTTTGGTCCCGCCGCGTGTAGCGCCACCGGGGCCCGGTCGTCGCGCTGGCCGTCACGCTGGCGTGACGTTCGATGGCAACTGCCACGCTGGCGTGACGCTCGTAGCCCCGGCTAAGCGTCTGGCCAGTTGGGAAGCTCCGGCGTCGTCCCGTTGATGACGGCGAAATTCACCGTCGCGGTCGCGGCGAGCTCGTCGCCGGCCTCGCCGTAGATGTCCACCTGCATCACCATCGCCCGTCGCCCGGCCCGCAGCATCCGGGGGACCGCGAAGGCGGAGCCCTGGCGGATCGGGCGCAGGTACCGAATGAAGAGGTCCGCCGTCGTCATCGTGGTGTCCGACTGCAGGTAGTCCAGCCCGAATTGTCCGCCCGCTACATCGACGAGCGTCGCGATCAGGCCGCCCTGCAGTGCCCCGGACGTGTTGACGACGGCCGGGCTGACCGGCATGGTCATCGCGAATTCGCCATCGCGGGTTCCCGGCCGCATGCCGATCTGCGCGAAAAGTTCGCTCAGCGACGGCGTGCTCGATTCTTCTTCGCCGTCCCGGATACCCAGGGCGCGACTGCAGAAGTCATACAGTTGACCGACGTCGACCGGAGCTCCGTTCAATTCCGTTCCCAGCCAATGCAATCGCTGTGCCCCCATCACCGTCTGCATGACGATGGCGGCCGCCGCCCCGACGTCCACTCCCGGGTTGAAGACGCCCTCGGTGATGCCCTGCCCCACGATGTCGCGAATGAGTCGATGCAAGGGTGAGAGCACCCGGGCGTAGTCGCGTGGACGGGTCTCGGCCAGATGTTGGTTGTAGAGGGTCAGTGCGCGATTGAGGCTGTCTTGGGTGCTCGATTCCGGTTGCTGGCTGACGCGATCGATCACCAGCTTCAGCGCCGCGGTGCTGTCCAACCCGTCGGTCTCGGTGCGCCAGGTTTGCACCGATTGGGCGATGGTCCGGTCGAACAGCGCGAGCAGCAGCTCGTCCTTGCTGCTGAAATGCTGGTAAAAGGCGCGCAACGACGTTTTGGAGCGGGCGACGACCTCCTGCACGGTGAAGTCGGTGCGTCCCGTCTCGCCCAATATCTCGACCGCCGTCTTGATGAAGCGGTCGCCGCGCGTCACTTCGACGTCGTCGCCAAGGTCGGTCATGAGCGATTCGTCCCCTTCCCTGGCGCGTTGCGCGCTATGAGAATGAGGTTACCGCGGGCACGTTGTGTATCCGAGAAACCGGCGATTCCGGCCGACACATGGTTCACAGAGACGTGGGTCGCCTCGGCGGCTTCGTTGTCACGATCCGCTCTACCAGCCGCGATTCAGGGATTAGGCTGCTGAAATGGCAGCGAGCATGTCCGGGAAGGTTGCATTCGTCACCGGCGGCGCGTCCGGCATCGGCGCGGCATTGACCACCGCGCTGGTCGACGGGCACGCCGAGGTCTGGATCGCCGATCGGCAGATCGGCCCTGCGCGGGAGTTCGCACAACGCCTCAACAGCGGCGGTGGTAAGGCGCACGCGATCGAACTCGATGTGCGCGACTACCCATCGTTTGAGCGCGCCGTCGCCGAGGCGGTGCAGCAGTCCGGGCGGATCGACTACCTGTTCAACAATGCCGGCATCGGAGTCGCCGGTGAGGTCGACAAGTACACGCTCGACGATTGGAACGACGTCTTCGACGTGAACCTGCGCGGTGTCGTGCACGGTATCCAAGCGGTGTATCCGATCATGATCCGGCAGCACTCCGGGCATATCGTGAACACGGCCTCCATGGCCGGTCTCATGACAACCGCGGGCCAGGCAAGCTACACCGCCACCAAACACGCCGTCGTCGCGTTGTCGAAATCGTTACGGCTAGAGGCCGAGCGCCACGGGGTGCAGGTCTCGGTGCTCTGTCCCGGAGTGATCCGGACCCCGATCCTTACCGGCGGCAAGTACGGACGGACGGAATTAGCAGGCATCAGCAACGAGGAAATCCTGAAAATGTGGGAGCGGATGCGCCCGCTGGCGCCGGAGAAATTCGCCGAGCGCGCCCTTCGCGCCGTGTTGCGCGGAGACGCGATCATCGTGGTGCCCGCATGGTGGAAGGTCTTTTGGTACCTTGAGCGGCTCTCGCCCGCGTTGTCGATGCGGGCCGCAAAAAGCATGCTCAAGCGCGCCCGTGAAATGGAACGGGCCTCGGCGCCGTCGGCGGGTTGACGATCGGTTTCGGTGCGGCTGACGACGATCAGGAAACCGCTATGGATTTCATCTCCAGGTAGCTGTCGATTCCCTCGGGTCCCAGTTCGCGGCCGTAGCCGCTGCCCTTGACGCCGCCGAACGGGGCGAACGGGTCCATGGTGTAGCCCTGGTTGATCCCGAGGGTGCCGCTGCGGACCCGGGCGGCGATGGACAGAGCCCGGTCGGTGTCAGCCGTCCATACCGATCCGGCCAGGCCGTAGTCGGAGTCGTTGGTCATCGCCACC
>NZ_LZIE01000084.1:0-2626 GCF_001667155.1 Mycobacterium sp. 852002-53434_SCH5985345 | reverse complement strand
ACCCGATCATCCGGGTGGACCCGGCGGCCCCGGCGGACCTGGCGCGCCCGATCATCCGGGCGGACCCTGGCACGGAGACGCCCACCGCGGCTACTTCCGGGGTGCCCCGTGGGGTGACGGGCCGGCACCTTGGGGACCCGGTGAGCCGCCCCGGCCCGCGTGGGACCGGCCGCTCCCCCCGCCCGGCGGGCAGTGGGGATATGGCCCGATCAACTACTGGGGCTACCAGGAAACTCCCGTGTGGGACCCCGGATTCAATCAGTGGGGCTTCTGGTTCTTCGGGGTTTGGATTCCGCTGTAAACAGCGGTAAAAGCAACGCCCGCTTCGCCACTCGGCGAGGCGGGCGTTGTGCTGTCAGTCGATAGCTCCGGGACTTTTGGCCTTTCGGTGCGGGCCGTCCGCCATGCCATAGGTGCCGTATGGCCCTCGTTTGACGGGTCTCGATAGCGAAACATCGAGGTCACAGTTGCGTTTCCGCACCTGCCTGGCCTGTGTAATCGACTGAAGGGGAGGCGCGATGACCACGCCTGACTCCAAGCCCGCTATCTCGCCGCAGGCGCCGGACCCGCGTGTGACCCTCCTGTACGCAGGCACACTGGTCGTCGCGGTGGTGTCCGGAATCTGCGCACTGGTCGCTCTTGCGGTCGGCTCGCCGCTTCAATTCGGTGTCTCGGCGGCGGTATTCGGCGCCAGCTGGATCGCCACCGACTTCATCGAACGGACGGTTGCGCGCGGGCGGGAGCGTTTCGCTCGGCGCTGTGCAATCACCGTGGGGCGGTCTGTCCCCGGCTATCGCCCCTCGCGCGTCGTGTACACCGGTGACTACGAGCATTTCTCGCGACCGGCCCCACGCGTCGTGAGCAGGCTAGCCGCCTGACGACCGCTCAGCCCTTGGTGCCGACGGTGATCAGGTCGGAGATGATCCGCGTCCAGGCCGGCCGTGGGATGCGGTGCTGATCGCTGATGACGAACCCGGCGCCCTCGAACAAAGACTTCATCTCCGCCGGCGACGCATTGTGTTGCGGTTTCCACCTATTCGCCGACGATGCCTGCAGCCGCGGTTGCCGCGTACTCAGGGCCGCGACGGCCACCAACCCGCCCGGCGCCAGCACGCGGTGGAATTCGCGCAACGCCGCGGGCTGGTCAAAGAAGTGGAACGCCGAGGTGGTCACCACGGCGTCGAGCGCGCCGTCGTCGAAGGGCAGCTGCTCAGCCGGGCCGCGCAACCACTGCACTCGGTCGGTTCTGGCGCGCGCCTGGGCGAGCATACCGTCGGACATGTCTACACCGTAGATCTCTTCCGGCTCCAGCTCGCGGGCGATCCGATCACTGAGAATGCCCGTGCCGCAGGCGATATCGGCGATCTTGCGGGCGTGGTGGGCGCGTAACTGCGCAATCACCTCATCGTGCGGCGGGCGGTAAACCCACTGCTGCAGGAACGGCAGATCGTACGCCGGAGCCAAAAAGCTCCAGAGCCGCGTGACCGCGTCGTTGAGTCCTCGTCGACTCGGTGCCGTCATTCGCTCAGCACCGAGCTGTAGTAGACGGTGTCGGCGACGGACACCGAGTCGTTCGCCTGCGGAATCGCCGCCAGCCCACTGTCAGCCAGCAGCTCACTCATCTGAGTGCCGACCGTCTGCCATCCCAGGTTTTTCAGGTAGTCGGCGACCTCGTTGCGCTCACCCTCGAAACCCAGCTCCTCCCAATCCAGCTCGAAGCCGTGGTCGCGCCATTTGGCGGTGGCCCTGCGCATCATTTCCCGCGCTTTTTCGACGTCCTGCTGCGGCCGGTCCGGGATGGCTTCAACAGCCAGCCTGCTGCCCTGGGCACTCAGCGCGGAGATGTTGTCCAGCAAGCGGTCTTGAGCCTCTGGCGGCAGGTACCCGAAGAGACCTTCCGCGATCCATGCGGTCGGGCGGCGCTTGTCAAAACCGGCATCCACCAACGCTTTCGGCCAGTCAAGTCGCAAGTCAATTGCGACCGTGCGCAGGTCCGCCCGGGGGGCGGCGCCCAGCTTCGCCAGGGTGGTGGTCTTGAACTCGATCACCTCCGGCTGGTCGATTTCGAACACCGCCATGTCGGCGGGCCATTCCAGCCGGTAGGCGCGTGCGTCGAGGCCGGACGCCAGGATCACCGCCTGACGGATCCCGGCTTGCGCCGCGTTGTGAAAGAAGGTGTCGAAGAACCGGGTCCGGGCGGCCATCGCCACGGGCATGTGCTCGAGTTTCCAACCGGATTCGTGGTCGTCGACGTCGGCCGCGACGAGGTCGCCGTCGACCCATCGCGTGAAGAAGTCCACGCCCACGGCGCGAACCAGTGGTTCGGCGAAACGGTCCTCGATCAGCGGGTTGTCGGCCTTGGTAGCGATCGCTCGGGCCGCGGCCACCATCGTGGCCGTCGCGCCCACACTGGTGGCCAAATCCCAGGTGTCGTTGTCCGTGCGTGGCATGCGTTTGGTCCCCTCGGTCTAAGCGATACTTAGTCAGTATAACGACCGCCAGGGGCGATAAGTTCCCGAGCATTTCGCGGCAGGCCGCGCGGCTCGGGCGTCCGGCTACCGACCCCTACCCCGGACCGGGACCACCCGGGCCGCCAGGACCACCCGGTCCACCGGGTCCACTCGGC
>NZ_LZIE01000083.1:0-17784 GCF_001667155.1 Mycobacterium sp. 852002-53434_SCH5985345 | reverse complement strand
TCACATTCACGCCCAGAGGCGTGATCGCCGAGGAGACGGCCGACGACCCGGCCCTCACCGCTGTCATCCGGCCGCAGCCCATCCCGCCCGGGCCCATCATCTGTTGCATCATGGCGGGCATCCCGTCCCGCACGAAACCGGTGACCTCGCGTGCGTGCGCACGGATGACATCGGTGAGGGCCGGGTCGTCGGCCGTCTCCTCGGCGATCACGCCTCTGGGCGTGAATGTGAGCTGGCGTCGGTAGCCGCCGGCACTTCGGAAAAGCGTCGGCAGGCTCTGGCTCATGCAACGGATTTCAGTTCCCTGATCGAGGTGGGCGTACATGCTCGAAACATGCTCCTGCAGTTGAGCAGTCAAGGCCGGCGAAGCCGATTCGGTGGTGGTGCGCACACCGCCGGGAATGTCCTCGACGATGCGGTCGATTTCGCTGTGCCGCATGAACATCTCCATGTAGCGGCTCATGTCCATGTGACCGGCGCCCATGAAACCGCCCCCGTCCGTGAGGCGGATAGCCGTCGACGGCGGCCGCAACGCGCTCCCACGCAGATATGCCAGACCCAGGATGCTGCCCGCGCCAAGCGCGGCAAGCGCCGCCCGCCGAGTCAGTCCGGCCATACGGCAAGCCGACCACATAGGCAACGCCCATTCTAGGGCCAATGGTCCCTACCCCCGGTGGGTATACGCGTGCCATCGTTTGAGGCATGACGCACAATCCTGAATCCAGCGTCGGACCGACCACCGTGACCGGCCACCCCGGGGACGAGCATCGATTCGGCGCGCACAGTCGGCTGAGCCAAGTGGTCGCATGGGTGGTCATCGTCGCCGGCGTCGTGTTCGTCGTCGCGGTGGTCTTCTTCTCGGGCCTCTTCTTGGGCGCGGCCTCGGGTGACCGTTACGGCTGGCACCATGGCTACGGCGGCGGGCGTGGCGGTACCTGCCCGATGATGGGTCCCGGCGGCATGATGGGACCGGGCATGATGGGACCAGGCGGAATGGGGCCCGGTGGAATGGGACCGGGTGGTCCGATGGGACCTCAGCAAACGCCCACGCCGACGGCCCCGCGCCCGTAGCGCACCCGCCGGCGCGCGCTGGAGTTCGCTGATCCCAATATGCAACCTGCCCGGCGTCCGCCGTTCCGCTACTGGCAAGCCGGCCGCAACTCCGCGCTGCAGTCGCCGGGACCGGCGGTCAACCGCGGTTTCCAATCGGACTGTCAGGGTTAGCCAACCGCTCTAGAATGAGACCCCTTTGGTGCTTGCCCTGTAGCCGGTCGGGATGAGGTTGGTATGAATAGCCCTGCGCGCAATCGACGTCAGCTGGCCGGTGGCCGTCCGCGCAGGGCGGCCACCTTGCTGCGGGCGGCGTTCGGTTGCGCAGCGGCGGCAATCGTGGTGGCCGGGTGCACATCCTTCGTCGACGGGCGGGCGCTGTCGATGCTCAACGACCCGTTCCGGGTGGGCGGTCTGCCCGCGACCAACGGCCCCAGCGGGATCCGCTCGAACGCACCCGCCCCCACCGGCACGGTCGTCAATACCGACAACGGCGAGATCGACAAGTTGGCGTTGCTATCGGTCAACGACATCGAGGACTATTGGAAGTCGGTCTACAGCCAGTCGTTGAAAGGCGACTTCGTCCCGGTTGGCAAGATGGTGTCGTATAACTCAAAGCAACCGTCCAGCCCCATCGTTTGCCACAACGACACCTACAAGCTCGTCAACGCCTTCTTCACGTCGCGCTGCAACCTGATCGCTTGGGATCGCGGGGTATTCATGCCCGTCGCGCAACGGTATTTCGGCGACATGTCCGTCAACGGCGTGCTGGCCCACGAATTCGGCCACGCCTTGCAGACGATGGCGAAGCTGGTGACCAGACGAGACCCCACGATCGTGCGCGAGCAGCAGGCCGACTGCTTCGCGGGCGTCTACCTGTTCTGGGTCGCAGACGGCAAGTCGCCGCGGTTCACGCTGAGCACCGCCGACGGGCTGGACCACGTGCTGGCGGGGATCATCACCACCCGCGACCCGGTGATGGACAGCGACGCCGAGAACGACGACGAACACGGGTCGGCCCTGGACCGGATCAGCGCCTTCCAAATGGGTTTCATCGACGGCGCCTCGGCGTGCGCGGCGATCGACAAGAAAGAAATCGGCCAGCGCCGCGGCGACCTGCCCAACGCCCTGCGCGTCGACAACAGCACCGGGAACCCGGAGACCGGTGAAGTCCCGATCGACCAGGACACCCTGTCGACGCTGATGGAACTCTTGGGAAAGGTGTTCTCCCCGAAGAATCCGCCGGCATTGTCCTACCAGGCCGCCGATTGCGCGGACGCCAAGGCCAGCCCGCCGGCGTCCTACTGCCCGGCCACCAACACGATCGTGATCGATCTGCCGAAGCTGGCGGCGATGGGCAAGGTCGCCGACGAGAACGAACAAACCCTGCCGCAGGGCGACGACACCGCGCTGTCGGCCGTGATGTCGCGGTACGCGCTGGCAGTGCAGCACGAACGCGGTCTGGCCATGCAGAGCCCGTGGACCGCCCTACGCACGGCCTGCCTGACGGGCGTGGTGCATCGCAAGATGGCCGAACCCATCGAGCTGTCGTCGCAGAAGCAGCTGCTGCTGACGGCCGGCGATCTCGACGAAGCGGTAGCCGGTTTGCTCACCAACCACCTCGTCGCCAGTGACGCGGACGGCACCAGCGTGCCGGCCGGTTTCACCCGGATAGCGGCGTTCCGCGGCGGCGTGACCGGCAACATGGACGCGTGCTACTCCCGCTATCCGGGATGACCGAAAGGCCGCGCTGTCAACCGATCTGGGCGAGCCTGGGTATCACGTCGTCGCCGAGGCGGTGGATGAAGCCGACCGGATCGGGGTTGCCGGGGAACGGCCCGGCATTGACCAGCTCTACGCCAAGTTCGCCGTAGCGCTCGACGGTCTTGAAGTAACCATCGAGGTCGTCGAACGGATTCACGAATAAGCCCACCGTCTTGCGGATTTCGCTCGGGTCTCGGCCCACCGCGTCACAATGGCGGTTCAGCACCTCGATCTTGTGCTCGAGAACATCGGGGTCGCCGGAGGTGCTGTTCCAGACGTCGGCGTACTGCGCGACCAGGCGCAGCGTCTTCTTCTCGCCGTCGCCGCCGATCAGGATGGGAGGGCGCCGAATCGGTTGGGGCTCACAGATTGTCTCCGCCAACTGGTAGTGCTTGCCCTGGTAGGGCCCGTTGTTCTCGCTCCACATCTGCCTGCAGATCTGCAGCGTCTCTTCGAGCATCTCGAAGCGCTGACTCACCGGTGGATAGGGAAAGCCGAGGGCCGCGTGCTCACGGTCGTACCAGGCGGCGCCGAGCCCCAGCATCGAGCGGCCCTGCGACAGGACATCCAGAGTGGTGACCGCCTTGGCCAGCAGGCCCGGATAGCGATAAGTGACCCCGGTGACCAGCAGGCTCAGCTCGATGTTGGTCGTCTGCCCGGCCAAGAAACCCAGCGACGTATAGCCCTCGAGGAACGGGTCCTCCGCCGGTCCCATGGCTTCCATCTGAAAGAAGTGATCGGCGAGCGTGAACAGCGTCGCCCCGCCCTGCTCGGCGGCCTTGGCCGCATCGGCCAGCGTCGGACCCAGCGCCGTCGGGTCGCCGGGCAGAAAGTCGATGAAGTGCAGTCCTACTTCCATTGCAGCCCTTGTCCTTTCACTATTCGGTCAAGCGCTCGAGCAGCGTTAGCGCGTCGAGGATGACGCGACGTTCGCGTTCGGAATACCGCTCGTGGATGGCGCGTGCCAGCCACTCCTCCCGTACCTGCTGGTTACTCTCGGCGCGTCGCCGGCCCGCCGCGGTCAGCGAAATCAGTTGCCGCCTACCGTCTTCAGGGTCGGGCGTGCGCTCAATGAGCCCCCGCTGCCCGAGGGCGGCCACAATCGTGGCCATGGACTGTGGACGTACCCGTTCGGCTGAGGCCAGGACGCTCGCCGATGAGGCGCCCTCTTTCCAAAGCCGGTTGAGCACCGCGGTCTGTGAGGGGGTCAAGTCGCCGTCGGTGGCGAGGTCCCTCAACTGGCGTCGCAGCCGACTGAACATCACCCGCAGGTCGCGGGCTGCCGCAGCCGCTGACTCGGCGATTCCGTCCACAAGATCAGTCTAAACTGATAAGTTCAAACTGTCTAATTGCGCCCGAGCAGCTGCAGGGCCGCGTCGACCGCCAGGGCCGCCACGTTCAGTGTCTTTGAGCGCAGATCGTGTCGCGCACCGGCGATCTCGACGACGGCGGTCGTGCCGGTGACCAGCGCGGCGGCGGCGCGCAGTTCGTCGGGCGTGCCGAATGGATCCGACGTCCCGTGCGTGAACACCGTCGGCACCCTGATGCCGGGCAGGTGCTCGGTGCGGGTCCGCTCGGGCTTCCCCGGGGGATGCACCGGATACGAGAACAGCGTTAACAGGTCCACTTCGATAGGCGAGGCCTCGCGGGCGGCCACCACCATGGACGTCTGCCGGCCGCCATAGGAATGCCCGCCGGCGATCAACGGGCCGTCGGCGAGGCTGCGGCACAGCGTGATCGCCTCGACGATCCCGGCGCGGTCGGCGGCGGCCGAGCCGGACGGCGGTCCGGTGGGACGGCGCCGCCGGTAGGGCAGGTTGTACCGGACGGCGAGCCACCCGCGCCGCGCCCATTCGTCGCAAACCTGCTGCAGGAGCGGCGAATCCCGGTTTCCGCCGGCGCCATGGGTCAGCACCACCACCCCGGCGGCCGGCCCGTCGGGTTCGTGTGCGATGCCCGCGATCTGGTCGAGGGCAATCATGACAGCCTGAACAAGGGGGACACGGGGCCGTGGCCATGGCCCAGCGGATAGGAAGCGCGCAAACATTCGGTGACCCATCGCTTGCCGAACCCGACCGCGTCGGGCACGGTGAAACCGTGCGCCAGCGCGCAGGCGATGGCCGTGGCCAAGGTGTCGCCGCCGCCGTGGTCGTTGCCGCCCGGCAACCGTTCCGAATCGAACTCGTAGCAGGAGACACCGTCGTAAAGCAGGTCGCAGCTGCGGTCGGACGACCGCAGGTGCCCGCCCTTGACCAGCGCCCACCGCGGTCCCAGCGCGTGCAGCGCCTTGGCGGCCGCCCGCTGTGACTCCGCGTCCACCACATCGATGCCCACCAGCAGCCGCACCTCGTCGAGGTTCGGCGTGACCAGGGTGGCCAACGGAAACAGTTGCGAGCAAAGGGCATCCAGGGCGGACGCCTCCAGCAGTGCGTCGCCGTGCATGGACGCGCACACCGGATCGACGACGAGCGGCACCGCCGATCCCAGCCGCTGCCACGTGTCGGCCACCGCGGCGATGATCGGAGACGATGCCAGCATCCCGGTCTTGGCGGCCTGGACGCCGATGTCGGTGACCACCGCTTCGATCTGATCGGCGACGACGTCGGGCGGAACCTCGTGAAACCCCTTGACGCCCACCGTGTTCTGCACGGTGACCGCGGAAACGGCGACGCAGGCATGCACGCCCAGCAACGCCATGGTGCGGATGTCGGCCTGAATGCCCGCGCCGCCCCCCGAGTCGGATCCGGCGATGGTCAGCACCCGCAACGGCGTGGCGCCCGGCGGAGCCAGCGGGAGGTAGCTCACTGGGTGATCGGCAGGTACACCCGCTTGCCGTGCTCGGCGAACTCACGCGACTTCTCGGCCATGCCCTCGCTCATCATGGCCTCGATGTCCTCTTCGGTCTCGAGCCCGTGCTTGGCGGCAAAGTCGCGCACGTCCTGGGTGATTCGCATGGAGCAGAACTTCGGCCCGCACATTGAGCAGAAGTGCGCCGTCTTGGCGGGTTCGGCCGGCAGGGTCTCGTCGTGGAATTCCCTTGCGGTGTCGGGGTCCAGTGACAACGCGAACTGGTCGTTCCAGCGGAACTCGAACCGCGCGGTCGAAAGGGCGTCGTCGCGCTCCTGGGCGCGCGGATGCCCCTTGGCCAGGTCCGCGGAGTGGGCGGCGATCTTGTAGGCGATCACCCCGTCCTTGACGTCCTTGCGGTCCGGCAGCCCCAGGTGTTCCTTGGGCGTCACGTAACACAGCATCGCGGTGCCGGCCTGGGCGATGATCGCCGCGCCGATCGCCGAGGTGATGTGGTCGTAGGCCGGCGCGATGTCGGTGGCCAGCGGACCCAGCGTGTAGAACGGGGCCTCCTCGCACAGCTCCTCTTCCAGTCGCACGTTCTCGACGATCTTGTGCATCGGGACGTGTCCGGGTCCCTCGATCATCACCTGCGCGCCACGGGCTTTCGCGATCTTCGTCAGCTCGCCCAGGGTGCGCAGCTCGGCGAACTGCGCGGCGTCGTTGGCGTCGGCGATCGACCCCGGCCGCAGCCCGTCACCGAGCGAGAAGGTGACGTCGTAGCGGGCGAAGATGTCGCAGAGCTCCTCGAAGTTGGTGTAGAGGAACGACTCCCGGTGATGGGCCAGGCACCAGGCCGCCATGATGGATCCTCCGCGGGACACGATGCCGGTGACCCGCTTGGCGGTCAGCGGCACATACCGCAGCAGCACGCCGGCGTGCACGGTCATATAGTCCACGCCCTGCTCGCACTGCTCGATCACGGTGTCGCGGTAGATCTCCCACGTCAGTTCCGTCGGGTCGCCCTTCACCTTTTCCAGCGCCTGGTAGATGGGCACGGTGCCGACCGGGACGGGGGAGTTGCGCAGGATCCACTCGCGGGTGTCGTGGATGTTCTTGCCAGTGGACAGGTCCATGATGGTGTCCGCACCCCAGCGGGTGGCCCACACCATCTTGTCGACCTCCTCGGCGATCGACGACGTCACCGCGGAGTTGCCGATGTTGGCGTTGACCTTCACCGCGAAGGCCTTGCCGATGATCATCGGTTCGATCTCGGGGTGGTTGTGGTTGGCGGGGATCACCGCGCGGCCGCGGGCGACCTCGTCGCGCACCAGCTCGGCGGGCATGTCCTCGCGGGCGGCGATGTATGCCATCTCCGCGGTGATCTCGCCGGCCCGCGCCCGCTGCAGCTGGGTGCCGCGGTCGCGGACCACCCCCGGCCGCGCGGGCAGCCCGGCCGTCAAGTCGATGACCGCGTCCCCGTCGGTGTAGGGGCCGGAGGTGTCGTAGAGGTCGAAGTGGTCCCCGGTGGACAGGTGGACGCGCCGGAACGGGACTCGTGCGCCGGGAAACCCCTCGACGTCGCGGTAGACCTTGCTGCTGCCTGCGATGGGTCCCGTGGTGACGGAAGCATCGACGGCTTGGGAAAGGACGGCGGTTTTTTCCAAGGTCATTTTCTCATCTCCCTACGCCGGCATTACCCGGTCAGGTTCGTACGGTCGACGGCCCCGAGCCGTCCTCTCAGCGCATTCGACGTGCGCTCCCGCGTATTTGGATGGTCCGCAAGCGACGTTACCCCCACCCCGGCCCTGCTGGCATGTGGGCGGGCTTTTTGAGCCAGGGCGGTAGCCGGTGGGATCCGCCGGGTGCGAGGATGCAGACGTGCATGAGGAAGGGAGAGCGGACGGGTCGATGCCCGATCCGTCCCGCGGCGGCCAAGCTCTGAACTCGGTCGAGGCGGCCGCCCGCTATCTCAACGTCGGCACCTTCCGGTTCTGGTTCATCGGCGAGCGCTGGGAATGGTCCGACGAGGTGGCCAGGATGCACGGCTACGAACCGGGCACCGTCAAGCCCACGACGAAGCTGTTGTTGTCCCACAAGCACCCCGACGACCGTCGGCACGTCCAGGAGGTGCTCGACTACGCCCTGCAGTCGGCGGAGTCCTTCTCCAGTCGGCACCGGTTCCTCGACACGTCCGGCAACGTGCACGACGCGATCGTCGTGGCCGACCGTATGCACGACGAGTCGGGCGCCGTGGTGGGCACAGCGGGCTATTACATCGACCTCGCCAACACCTTCGACGAGACCCGGCAAGAGGTGCTCGACGAAGCCCTGCCGGACCTCTTCGAAAACCGCGCGGCGATCGAGCAGGCCAAGGGCGTGCTGATGTTCGTCTACCGGGTCAGCGCCGAGCAGGCCTTTCGCGTGCTGCAGTGGCGGTCGCAAGAGACCAACGTGAAGCTGCGCGCGCTGGCCCGGCAACTGCTGGCCGACGTGACTGCCCTCGAGTGCTCGACGGCCACCCTGCAGAGTCAGTTCGATCATCTGCTGCTGACGGTGCATGAACGGATATCCGCCGAGTCCGCCGGGTAACCAGAGGAATACGCGAACGCGGCAGCCCGCAAACAGTTAGTGTTCCTAGACACTCCGAACGGCGCGTGCGGCGCATTCGGACGACTGGGAAAGGCACTGGAGTTGTTGGCGGTGGAACATGAGTCTCTCGAGGATGCGGTCGTCGTGCGCGTTACGGGCGCCGTCGACTCCAGTACCGTCGATGAGGTAACCGCCCACCTGACCGCCGCGCTCAAGCTGGCCGAGACCCACCCGGCCCGGTTGCTCGTAGTGGACCTGCAAGCCGTCGACTTCTTCGGGAGCGCGGCGTTGAACGCCGTGCTCGAATGCCACGACGAAGGCAAGGAAGCCGGGACGGCCGTCCGCCTGGTCGCGAACAACGACCAGGTGCTTCGTCCGATCGAGGTGACCGAACTGGATCGGATCTTCGACATCTACCCGACGCTGCCCGAGGCTCTGCAACACAAGCGACGGCAATGAACCCGGCGCTGCCGGCCGACTTGGCGGCTGCAGCCGAACTTGGCGGTGAGATGGGCCGCCGCTTTGCCGAATTCGACTGGGACAACCATCCTTTGAGGTCGCCGCGGGACTGGTCGGCCGAGGTGCGGGCGGCCGTGGCGATCGCTCTGACCTCGCGGTTCCCCATCGTGCTCTGGCTGGGGCGGGGAAATCTGTTCTTGATGTACAACGACGGCTACGCGCAGATCCTGGGGGACAAGCACCCGGCGGCCCTCGGTTGCCCCGCGGAGCAGGTGTGGTGGGAGATCTGGGAGCAGATCTCCCCGATGCTCTTCAGCGTGATGGATACGGGCGTCGCGACCTGGTCCGACGACCTCATGTTGCCGCTCATCACCGGCGGTCAGTCCCAGGAGCGGTATTTCACCTTCACCTATAGCCCCATCATCGGCGGCGACGGTGCGGTCACCGCCGTTTTCTGCCCGGTGATCGAAACGACCGACCGGGTGTTGAGTGAGCGTCGGCTCCACCTGCTCAACGCGGTGGCGACCGCAGTGATGGACGCGCACGCCATCGACGACGCGGTGAGCAGCACCGTCGCGGTATGCGGTGCGCAGCCGCTGGACTTGCCGTTCATTGCCGTCTACGTCGCCGACCACGAGGCGGCGCGCGACAGCACGCTGCGTGGGGCGACCCCGTCGATTCGGCCGCTGCTGCCCCGCTCGCTGTCCGAGCTCACGGGTTGGGACACGACGCCACGCGCCCGTGCCGCCCGCGTCATCGACCGGCTCGAGGACGTAATCCCGGGCATCACAGAGTGTTTCGGTGAGAACTGTCCCCAGCAGGCCCTGGTGTTGCCGCTGGGAGAAACCTCGCCCGCCGGGGCGGTGGTGATCGGCGCCAGTCCGCGGCGTCCCCTCGATTCGATGTACCGCGGGTTCTGTCAGCTGCTGGCCGACCAGCTCTCCGCGGCGTTCGCCTCCGCCGTCTCCTACGAACAGCAGCGGCAGCGGGCCGACGCGCTGGCCGAACTGGACCGGGCCAAGACGGCCTTCCTGACCAACGTCAGCCACGAGTTCCGCACTCCGCTGACGCTGCTCCTCGGTCCGCTCGACGATGCGCTGTCCCAAGCGGCGCCGGGAAGCGTGCTGGCGGATCGGCTGAGCACGGCGGGCCGCAACGCGCGGCGCCTGCGGCGCCTGGTCGACTCCCTGCTCGACTTCTCCCGCATCGAGGCCGGCCGCGCGAACGCGAAGTTGGCGTGTACCGATGTCGGCGCGCTGACCGCCCACATAGCTTCGTCTTTTACCGAGCTGTGCCATCGGGCGGGCCTCGATCTCGCGGTGGACTGCTCCCCGGTGCTGGCCGACGTCGACCCGGGCATGTGGGAGACGATCGTCCTCAACCTGCTGTCAAACGCGGTCAAATACACTCTGCGGGGCTCGATTTCGGTCGAGGTGCGCGCCGAATCGGCACACTGCGTCGTCACCATGCGCGACACCGGGGTGGGAATCGCCGCCGACGACCTGGATCGCCTGTTCGACCGCTTCTACCGCGCCGACAACCTCCGGGGCCGCAGCGTCGAGGGCACTGGGATCGGGCTCTCGCTGGTGCGCGGCCTCGTCGAGCTGCACAACGGAACAGTGCAAATCGACAGCGAATTGGACTGCGGCACAACGGTGACCATCCGGCTGCCGCAATCTGCCGGCACGGCGGCCGAACATCCCCCTGCCGGCCCGCTGGACGAGACCAACCCGTACGTGGCCGAGGCCCGGCAATGGCTGGCCCCCATCTCGGAACGCACCGGGTCGGTGGCAGCAGCCGAGAGGTCGCGCCAGTTGGTGTTGATCGCCGACGACAACGCCGACATGCGGCACCATCTCGACCGCGTGCTGTCGCCCCTTTGGGAGACGGTCCTTGCCGCAGACGGCGAGTCGGCACTGGCGGCGACCCGGAACCTGCGCCCGGACGCCGTCGTCACCGATGTGTTGATGCCCGGGATCGACGGCTTCGGACTGGTGGCGGCCATCCGGGCAGACCCGGAATTGGCGGCCACACCGGTCCTCATGCTGTCCGCCCGGGCCGGCGCGGAGGCGATAGGCGAGGGGTATGCGGGTGGGGCCGACGACTACCTGCCCAAGCCGTTCCGATCCCAGGAGCTGATCGACCGGGTGAAGTCGCGGCTGTCCGCGGTGGCCCGTGAGCGTGACCGCCAGCGCCGGGCGGCGGCCTCCGATCTGGTCCAACTCGACTCCGCTCTGCAGGCCACCGACTCGGTCGCCGGAATCATGGATGCCTTGCTGGAGTCGCCATTCGGCTCGGCCGACGCCGCCACCGTCACGATCGGCGTCCTCGACGGCGAACGCCACATCCGGTTCGAATACGCCGGCGACCTCCCCGCCGAATTGCGCGACCGCTACCACGTGACCGGGCTCGACTCCCCGGTGGTCGGGGCTGACGTCGTGCGCACCGGCGAGCCGATGGTCGTCACGGACACGTTCGACCTGCCCCCGCGGTACCAGCACGCGGTGCAGGACACCGCCGACAGCGTCCGGGCCTGCGTCGCCCATCCGCTGCGGGATCACACGGGCCGCGTCATCGGCGTGCTGGGCCTGCTGTGGTCCGCACCGCGCCAGTTCGACGCCGCCGAACTCGACGCGTTCGGCCGGATGGCCGAGCTGACGTCCTCGGCGTTGGACCGGGTTCGCGTCATGGCGCGCGAACACCGCATCGCCGTCGACTTCCAGGAGCATCTGCTGGATCTGGACCGGGGCTCGACCGCAGCGGTGGTGGCCGCCGTTTACCAGCCCGCCGGTGAGGCGATGCGTGTCGGCGGCGACTGGTACTCGGTCACGCCGCTGGATCGCGGCGGCCGGGTCGGGATATCGGTGGGCGACGTCGTCGGACACGGGTTGGCCGCCGCGATCGTGATGAGCAGGCTGCGCGCCGCGGTGGCCGCCTCGGCCCTCACCGCGGGCGAACCGGGCGCGGTGCTGGGGGCGCTGGACCGATACGGGGCCAGCGTCGCGGGCGCCCGCTGCGCGACGGTGGCCTACGCGCTCGTCGAGACCGAACCTGACACCGGTTGCGCCACCGTCCGGTACAGCTGCGCCGGCCATCCCTATCCGCTGCTGGTCTTTCCCGACCATCGCGCGCTGTTCCTGACGGCCGGGCGGCGTCTGCCGGTGGCCATCAAGGAACACGATGCAAAAAGTTATCCCTCCGATGCCACCGCGACGGTGAATCTGCCACCGGGAAGCCTGATCCTGCTCTACACCGACGGGCTCATCGAGCGCGCCGGCGAGACTCTCGACGACGGGCTCGATCGCCTGAAGGCCGCGGCCGCGGAATGCGCCGACCTTCCGGTCGAGACGGTCTGTGCCGAGCTGCTGTCCCGGATGGCCCCGCCCGCCGGCTACCGCGACGACGTCGTCGTGCTCGCGTTGCGGCCCAGCCACGATTGCCCGCGCAGCTTCGCCACCGTGGTGACGGCCACGCCGGGGCAGATTCCCGTGGCGCGCGAGCGGTTACACCAATGGCTGGCGGGCATCAACGTCGACCCGAAGCGCGAAATGGACATCCTGCTGGCGACCGGCGAGGCCGTGACCAACGCGATCGAGCACGGCAGCGACGGCGAGCCGCGCCGAACGGTGTCGGTGGAGGCCTTCCTGCGCCGGCAGACGGTCGCGGTCACGGTCAGCGACACCGGGCGGTGGGTGGGCGATTCCTCGGCCAGCCTGCGCAGCCGGCGGCGCGGCCGGGGTCTGACACTGATCGGCGGGCTGGCCGATCACGTCGACACGCTTCGCACCGCGGCGGGCACCCGGGTCACGCTGCGGTTCGACCGTGTGGCCGGGACCGCTTGACCCTCTGTCAGGCCTCTTCCATCGCCTCGCCGAGCTCTTCGAGGAGCTTGTTGTGGTGGTTGCTGGCCAGGAGGTGTCCGGCGGCGATGACCACGGCCACCGGCCAGTCGATGAGTTCGAGCGCGGCCAGGGCGGCCAGGCCCCCGAAGTAGGCCAGCTGCTCCGGCCGGGGAATCTCCATTTGACCGAGCACCGGAAGGTTGACGTGGAACGTTTCGCCTTCGCGGATCTTTTGCACCGCATCGCGCTGCGATGTCCCCCTGCGTGTCTTCTTTTCCGCCATCATTTGCCTTTCGGTAACGAAGGGTTTGCCGACTCGCCGGGTGGCGGGACCACCGTCGGACTTATGTCGACGATGACCGACACCGGGGGCGATCCGCTAGTTTCCTCTATTGCTCTGGTGCTGAAGGTGCCGTTACTGGAACTCTATGCGCTGCTATGGCGGGCCGGGGTCGTCGAGGTTCGCGCACCTCAGCGGATGCATCATCCGATTTGTCCGGACCCGTCAGCGCACGATTCGCAACGCCGATCACGACGGTCGCCGCGACAGCGGATCCCAGCCCCTGCGCCCAGCCGACTGGACCCAGCGGTGTGCAGCCGAGCAACTGGCTGACCACCGGGATGCTGATCAGCGTCCCCATCGCCGCGAGCGAACCCGCCGCGGTGAACACCACCAGCGGGGCATGTGAATCCAGCAGCGTCTGACCCAGCTCGGCGCCCACCAGGGCGACCAGCGCGACCGTGGATGCGCGCTGCGGGCGCCCGGTGACGCTTCCCATCGCCCACGCCGCCGTCGTCGCGGCCGCCGTGGTGACGCCGCGGATGGCGACGGCGCGCCACAGGGCGGGCTGATCGGGGCCCCGGATGCCCGGGTCGACCGGGCCGCTGGGCTTGCTTACCGCGAGGGCCGCCGCGGGCAGCGCGTCGGTCATCATGTTCACCAGCAGTAGCTGCCTCGTATTCAGCGGTGAGGTCCCGGTGATCGCGCTGCCGATGACGGCGAACAACACCTCGCCGGCGTTGCCGCCGAGCAGGACGGACACGGCCGCCTGCACCCGCTGCCAGAGTTGGCGGCCCTCTTCGATGGCGTGCCGCAGGCCCTCGATGCGGGCGTCGACCAGCACCACGTCGGCCGCCATGTGCGCCGGGTCGCTGCCGCCGGCGACGACGCCGATCCCGACGGTGGCGGCCCGGATGGCGGCGGCGTCGTTGGCCCCGTCGCCGACCATCGCGGTGCGCACGCCCGCGCTTTCGAGCATCTGAACGACCTGGACCTTGTTCTCCGGGGTCATCCGGGCGAAGATCACCCGCTCGGTCACGACGCGTTCCTGATCCTTACGCGACATCGCATCCCATTCGGCGCCGCTGATCACCTGGTCGGCGGTCACGCTCAGCCCCAGCTCCTCGGCGATGGCTTTGGCGGTGATCGGATGGTCCCCGGTGATCAGCTTGACGCCCACCGAAAGCCGGCGCAGGTTCGCGAGCAGGCCGGCAGCTTCGGCGCGTGGGGTGTCGGACAAACCCAGGAACCCGGTCAGGGTCAGCCCGTCTCGGGCGAAATCGGCGATGTCGTCGGGCTCCCGCTGGATCGCCGCCGCCTGGGCGGGGCTCAGTTGCCGCCGCGCCACGGCTATCACCCGCAGGCCGTTGCCGGCCATCTGCGCGACCGTCTCCTCCAGGGTGGGGCTCACCTGCCCGCAGGCCGCGAGCACCACTTCGGGCGCACCCTTGACGGCCAGCTCGGTGTCGGTAACGGACGCGGAGAACGACCGGCCGGAGCGGAACGGCAGGTGCGCGACGGGTGCGTTCGAGTTGTGTCCGTTGACGGCCCCCAATGCGGCTGAGGCGGCCTCGACGATGGCGACGTCGGTGGCGTGTGCGTGCGGTCCGCCGTTGGACGCCGGCGCGGCGTGCGCGGCGCAGCGCAGCACCTCTTCGCGCGATGTTCCCGGCGCCGCAACGACCTCGGCCACCCGCAGCCGGTTCTGGCTGAGCGTTCCGGTCTTGTCGAAGCAGACGACGTCGATGCGGCCGAGCGCCTCCACCGAACGCGGAACGCGCACCAGCGCGCCGAACTTCGTCAGCCGGCGCGCCGACGCCGCTTGCGCCAGCGTCGCCACCAACGGCATTCCCTCGGGAACCGCCGCGACGGCGATGGCGATGCCGCTGGCAACCGCCTGGCGCACGACCGAGCCCCGCAACAGCCCCAGCACGCTGACCAGTGCGCCGCCGGTCATGCTGACCGGGAAGGCCTGGTTGGTGAGCTGGCTGAGCTGGTGCTGCAGACCGATGTCCGACGACAGGTCGCCGGACACCAGCTCGGCGGCGCGGCGTTCCTGCGTGTCTGCCCCGACCGCGGTCACCACCGCCACCGCGGTGCCCGCCACCACGGTCGTCCCGGCGTACAGCATGCAGCGCCGCTCGGCCAGCGCGGCGCCGGGCGTCGGCTCGACCTGCTTCTCCACCGACAGCGATTCACCGGTTAGCGTCGACTCGTCGACCTCGACGTCGACCTCCTCGATGATCCGGGCGTCGGCGGGCACCACCTCGTGGGTACGCACCTCGAAGACGTCGCCCGGCTGCAGCTGCGCCGCGATGACGTCGGCGTACACCCGGTCCCCGGCGCCGTTGGACATCACCTTGCGGGCCGGTGGGATTTGTTGTGCCAGTAAGTGATTGAGCCGGTTTTCGGCGCGCAGCCGCTGGCTGGCCGCGAGCATGGAGTTCCCGGCCAGCACCGAGAAGACCAAGACGGCGTCGACCGGCGAACCGAGTACGGCGCTGGCCGCCGAGCCGAGCGCCAGCACGGGGGTCAGCGGGTCGGTCAGCTCGGCGCGAACGGCGGCCACGAACTGCAGGAAGGCACGCGCGCGCGTTTGCGGTCGCGGGGCGCCGAGGGCGGCCAGCGCGAGTTGCCTTGGATCGCCGGCCGGCCCCGAGTCGGGCGGCGGCAACGCCCGGCGGACGTGCTCGACCGCCATCGCGTGCCATTCCTGCACGGGGGCCGGGCGCGGGGTGTCCGCCTTGAGGATGCCGCGCGCCAACAGATATCCCGACATCAGGCCGGCCGCCGCGCCGCTGGTCACCGGCCCGCGCCCGATGCCGCGGACACCGGGGATCATCAGCAACGAGCCCATTGCCGTTGCGCCGGCCGAGATCCCGACGCCGCGTTGGGCGGCGGCCCGCGCCGCCGGGAGCGCGTGCAGCACCCGCCAGGCGGCCGCCAGGTCGGGCAGCAGCAGGTCGGCGTACCACGGCGGCGGACCGTCCCCGGGCTCTCCCATCATGCCCAGCGCCACGTCGGCCGACCAAATCGCTTGTGCCCCCGGCGATGACAGCACGGCGACCGTGCGGCCCGCCTGCTGCAGATCCGCCACGGCCGCGGCCAGGGAGTCTTCGATGGAGCCGCGCTGCAGCGGCCTGATCTCGTCGAACGCCGGGCGCAGTTCACCCAGCGAATCGTCCTCGACCGAAACCAATTCGGATCCCGTCCGGTGCGCCTCGGCGACAACGGCCGACGCCAACGGATCGTGCCTGAAGCAGAAAAGGGCCTCCACTTTGGCAGTCGGCTCACTCGCCGAGATTCCGGACACCGGGTGCCAGCCCGGCCGCAACCGATTCTTTTCCAGCATCAGCTGGGCACCCGACCATGCCGCGGACAGCTCGGCTTCCCGGGCGCCGCGGATGAGCGACACCCGCAAGCTCTTGGTGCACAGCACCCGTGGATCGATGACGATGGCGTCCACCCGGTCCAGGCGGCGCAGCGCCTCCGGACGCAACGAGAGGACCGCATGCCGGTCGGCCAGCCCCTGGCCGAGCGCCGCCGCGAAGGCTTCGGGCGTGGTGCGGTTGGCCGCGGGGGTGGTCACCAGAACGGCCAGGGCCGCCTGGTGCAGGTTGCGGGTGGTGGCGCCGACGACTCCGGCGCTGATCGCCTGGACGAGCGCGAATCGGTCGCCGTGGTGATCGGCGGGGCGGCCACGCGGCGGCTTCGACCCCGCCGACGCATCGGTGTGCGGGTGATCAGCGTGACTGGCCAGCTGCGGCTCGTGCTGGACCCAGGCCCGCGCCTCGGCGCGGCATTCGGCCGCTTTCAGCGACTGCATCAGCAGACCCACCGACAGCGACGCGGGAGACAGCGTGAGGGTTTCCGCGGTCGTCACCGCCAGGGCAAGCACGGTGTCGGTCGCGGGCCGGCCGATGCGGTCCTCGAGCAGGCGGCGCAGCCGTGGTTGGTAGTCGACGGCCACCACGGCCGCCAGGACGCCGATCGGCATGCGTGGCCAGCGCAGCGCCCGCCCGGTCAGCGCTATGCCCAACCCCGCCGCGCTGGCGGCCACCGTGGCGGTCCGGGTCGCCAGCACCACACCGTCGGCCGGCAGACTCGTCGGGGGTGCCATCGGCTTCACGACTTTTTTTGGGGCGCAATGCTTCTCGGCGGCGCCGACGATGCGGCACAACTCGCGCAGCGACGTCTCCGCGTCGTTCACGGTGACCACCACACGCGACAGCGGGTAGTTCAGGGCCGCCGAGGCGACCCCGGGATGGGCCAGCACCGCGTCGAGCACGGCGCGGCCAAGCTCGTCGTCTGGAGCGCCGTCCAGCCCACGCACCTCGATCCAGGCGCGCTCCTCGCCGCGCCAGCAGCGCCGGCTCAGCGTTGCCGGTATGTCTTGGGGCAGTTCGCCGGAGATCGCCCGGGCGCCCTCGCGCAGCGGAATCGCGGCGATGGTGATGCTTGCCTCGACGAGCGAGGTGGTGGCCTGGAGGCCCGTCGCGACGGCGCGCAACGGGATGGATCGTCGTATCGCGGTCGCAATGCTCAAAGCGTTTGGGGGCAGTCCCGTTAGTTGGTGCTACGCAACTGGGTGCTGCCGGCCCGGCGCCCGGCGACCTTCTTGGCCGTCGACTTGCCGGCCGCTTTCTGCGGTGCCGCCTTCTGCGGAGCGGCCTTCTGCGGCGCCGGCTCCACCGGTACCGCCTTGAGGCTCGCCTTTGCCGGCTCTTGCTTGCGGCTCAGCCGTTGCAGCAAAAGGGCGCTGCCGCCGACCGCCAGCAGCACCGGCCACTCGACCAGTCCCGCGACGCCCAGCGCGCCGAAGGCCACCGCGGCCGCCGGCGCCGAGTGGCTGCCGCTGCTCATTCCCTTCTTGACGCCCTCGGCGGCTCCGGTGACACCGCCGATGACTCCGTTGACCGCCGCGCCACCCACAGCGCCGGCGGCCGCGGTGGTCGTGGTCGCCGCGCGACTCACCGCCTGGCTCACGCCTCGTACCGCTCCGCCGATGAC
>NZ_LZIE01000082.1:0-24706 GCF_001667155.1 Mycobacterium sp. 852002-53434_SCH5985345 | reverse complement strand
ACGCACGACGAAACTCCGCATCCCGCGCCACTATCGACCACGTACAACGACCCTCCCGCCCCACCGGATGCCTACCTGACTTCTCGCGGGGCGCACTGCGGCCCCGCGTTCCGGCTAAAGCAGTGGTCGAGGTCGACCGGACCGATTGGGTCCAACGTGCGATGGGGCTTTCCGCGGACACTGGCCGCAGCCTTAGGAACCACTCCGAGGGCTTGCCCCGGCTCGTATCACAAACAGAGGCTCCTTAGCCGTATCCGGCTGCGCACCTCGGGCGAACTGGTCTGATCTCATGTGTGTCTGATCTCATGCGTAACGATCCAGTTGCGGTGCACCCCGAGGCCGCCAGGCGGCGTCCAACAAGTCGCGGCCTTCCGAAGGCTCCGCCGACTCGCTGTCCGTTCCCATTGGTCTCACCGCATTCTTCAGCCGACCACTTCCTATAGATATATACCCATGCTAGGTTTTCAGCAAACGCAAATTAGTGAGTCATAATTTACATAGGTGCAAGTTATACATGCGTTGAACAGGCGTTTCTGGTCATCCACAATATTGAACGAGGGATTCTAGCAAACATTCTGCGGGCGTCGGGAGACTCGCCAACAGTCGGCGACCCCACCGCGCAGCACTGCGGATTCGGTGCGTAATGCACCATCCCGACAACCGTTCCGCGGGCCGACAACAATGCGCCGCGATCAGAGTTCGACGCCGAGTAGGGCATCGATCGCCGTTGCTACCAGCTTCGGCGCCTCGGTGTCATGGCCCCCGTATTCGAGCGCATCGGCGGCCCAACCATCAAGCGCAGCAAGGGCTTTAGGGGTATTTAGGTCGTCGGCCAAGTACTGACGCACCCGCGTGATGACGTCGGCGTCCGGGCCGGCGGGCAGGGCGGTCGCGGTGCGCCAGCGCCGCAGCCGGGCGTTGGCCTCGTCGAGCACCTGCTGGCTCCAAAAGCGATCCGCGCGGTAGTGCCCGGACAGCAGTCCCAGCCGGATGGCCGCCGGCTCGACGCCCTGGGCCCGCAACGTCGACACCAGCACCAGATTGCCGCGGCTCTTGGACATCTTGTGCCCATCCCAGCCAATCATTCCGGCGTGCACATAGTGCCGCGCGAATCGCCGCTCACCCCGTACACACTCGGCGTGCGCGGCGGTGAACTCGTGGTGCGGGAAGATCAGGTCACTGCCCCCGCCCTGGATGTCCAGGCCGCTGCCGATGCGGCTGAGCGCGATCGCCGCGCACTCGACGTGCCAGCCGGGGCGGCCGTCGCCGAACGGTGACGGCCAGCTCGGCTCCCCCGGCCGCGCGGCCCGCCACAGCAGGGCGTCCAGCTCGTCGGTCTTGCCGGGCCGGTGCGGGTCGCCGCCGCGCTGCTCGAAGAGCCGCAGCATGGTTTCGCGGTCGTAGCCTGACTCGTAGCCGAACTGCGGCGTGGCGTCCGCCCGGTAGTAGACGTCCGGGTAGTCGCCGTCGACGACGTACGCCGCCCCCGACGCCAGCATCTTCTCGACGAGCTCGACCACCTCGGGGATCGCCTGGGTGGCCGCAACGTAATCGCGCGGCGGCAGGACGCGCAGCGCCGCCATATCCTCGCGGAAGCGCGCGACCTCACGATCGCCGAGCTCGCGCCAGTCGACGCCGTCGCGGTCGGCGCGCTCGAACAGCGGGTCGTCGACGTCGGTGATGTTCTGCACGTAGTGCACGGCGTGGCCGAGGTCCAGCCACTGTCGGTAGACCAGGTCGAAGGTGAGATAGGTGGCCGCGTGCCCGAGATGAGTGGAGTCGTACGGGGTGATGCCGCAGACGTACATGGTCGCAGTCGATCCGGCCGCCACCGGCCGCACCTGGCGATCGGAGGTGTCATACAGCCGAAGCTCCGGTCCACGTCCCGGCAATACCGGGACCGGTGGAAACTCCCACGACTGCATGCCAACGACTCTAAACGCGGTGACCTAGCGCCATGCGTCGCGGATGGCAGCGAGCAGGATCGGTGCCACCTCGGCGCGGCACATCACGAAATCGGGTAGGTACGGATCGAACTGGTTGTAGCGCATCGGCGAGCCGTCCAGGCGTGACGCGTGCATGCCGGCGGCCATCACGACGCCGGCCGGCGCCGCCGAGTCCCACTCCCATTGGCCGCCCGCGTGCAGGTAGGCGTCGACGTCGCCGTCGATGATGGCCATCGCCTTGGCGCCCGCCGAACCGATGGCCACCGGCTGGATCGCCAACGATTGGCGCATGCGGTGCAGCACGAAGGGCGGCCGGGTGGCGCTGACGGCGATGCGAAACGTATGGGGTATGCCGACCCGCGCGGCGTCGGCGGTGACGGTGTCGGTGCGGTACACCATGTTCCCGCGGGCCGGCAACGACACCGCGGCGTCGGTGATCTCTCGCTGACCGTTGGTGGCTTCGCCGCTGGGACGCTGCCACAGCGCGATGTGCACCGCCCAGTCGTCGCGGCCCGGCGTGGAGAACTCGCGGGTGCCGTCCAGCGGATCGATGATCCACACCCGGTCGTGCTTGAGCCGGACCAGATCGTCGTAGGCTTCCTCGCTGAGCACGGCATCGCCGGGGCGCTCGGCGCGCAGCCGCCGCAGGATCAGCTCGTTGGCCAGGGTGTCCCCGGCGTCGCCCAACGCCCACGGATGACCGAAGCCGATCTCGTCGCGCACTTTCAGCAGCAGCTCCCCCGCGTCCGCGGCGAGTTCGGCGGCCAGTGCGGCGTCGGTCAGCTCATCCGGGGCCAGGCTCACCGGTTCAGTATCTCCGACGCTGCGACCGCCACTAGAAGGCCGGCCACGGAATGGGTCGGTGCCGGTTGGGTCCCGGCATCACCGGATCGTCCAGCAGCGCGTGCGCGCGCCTGCGCAACGCCGCGATCTCCGCCCGCGTGATGTGCTCGGCCAGTTCGTCGCACAGCGAGCCGCCCAGGACCTCGGTGAGCCCGGCGACCGCGTCCAACATTTTCTGGTCGACCGGCTTGTGGGCCCAGCCCCATAGCACCGTGCGCAGCTTGTTCTCGACGTGCAGGGACACCCCGTGGTCGACGCCGTAGACGTGCCCCTCGATGTCGCGCAGCACGTGGCCACCTTTGCGGTCTGCGTTGTTGATCAGCACGTCGAAGACGGCCATGCGGCGCAACCGGATGTCGTCGGCGTGCATCAGGACGACCTCGTCGCCGGCGTAGTCGTAGGCCCGCAGCACCGGCAGATAACCCGGCTCGGGCTTGTTGGCGGGAAACAGGTCGACCAGGTCGGGGCCGGGTCTGGGGTCGGAGTCGGCCGCGTCGCCGGGTTGGTCCACCCAGAGTTGCAGCATGCCCGGACCGGCCGGCCCGTGACGAATCACCGTGTAGGGCACGATGTTCCACCCCAACTGCGTCGACACCAGGTAGGCCGCGAGTTCGCGGCCGGCCAGCGTTCCGTCGGGAAAATCCCACAGCGGGGCTTCGCCGGAGACCGGCTTGTAGACGCAGTGCACGGTCGATTCGCCGAGTGTGGACTCGCACAGGAAGGTGGCGTTGCTGGCTGAGCGGATGCGTCCGATGACCGTCAGCTCGCCGTTGCGCAACACCTCACGGTCGTCAGGCCTCAAGTTCATCGTCAGGCCCGAGCAGCGCGCTGCGCCTATAGCCGTTGGCGCGCGCGCAGATATGGCCCTCCGGATCCAACGGCTCGTCGCACAGCGGGCACGGCGGGCGTCCCGCTGAGATGACGCGATTGGAGCGCGTGGCGAACTGCCGCGCCGACTCCGGCGTCAAGAACACCCGCACCGCATCGGGACCCTCGTCGGTGTCGTCGAGCACCACCGACGCGTCGAATTCGGCGTCGGTGACGGCCAGCAACTCGACCACCACGGTCTGGGCCTCCGAATCCCAGCCCAGGCCCATGGTTCCGACCCGGAACTCGGCGTCGACGGGGGTGATCAGCGGGTTCAGGTCCTCGACCTCGGCGGGCTCCGGCGGCACCGGGGTGCCGAACCTGCGATTCACCTCGAGCAGCAGCGCACCGATGCGCTCTGCCAGCACCGCCACCTGCTGCTTCTCCAACACCACCGACACCACCCGGGCGTCGTGCACCGCCTGGATGTAGAACGTGCGGTTTCCGGGCTGACCAACGGTCCCGGCCACGAAGCGGTCGGGTGTGCGGAAGACGTGAATTGCGCGGGCCATGGCACCTCCAAAATACCGGCTGTTGCCTTCGCCGTGCGATTCGATTGCCCCGCGACAGCTGAATTAATCAGTCGAGCCGCCGACCACCGCGTCGCCGGACGCAACGGCCGCGGTCGGCTGTTCCGTTGGCCCCGTCCCGGACTCACCGTCCGTCTTCGCCTTCGCCTCATCCTGGGGCTCGTCCTTGGGCGGTGGTCCGGCCCGCAGCGCTGCAGCCAACTTCGCACCGGTGTGGTTGACGTGCAACACAAACGGGCGCAGTTCGGTGTATCGGATCACACTCACCGACGCCGGGTCGGCGGTGACCCGCTGGAACGCGTCCAGGTGCATGCCGTAGGCGTCGGCGACGACCGCCTTGATGACATCGCCGTGAGTGCAGGCCACCCACAGGGCGTCGCCGCCGTGCTCTGCCGCCAGCCGTCGATCGTGTTCCCGGACGGCGGCCACGGCGCGCGCCTGCACCTGCGCCAGCCCCTCGCCGCCGGGGAACACCGCCGCGCTCGGGTGGGCCTGCACGACCCGCCACAGCGGCTCGCCGGCCAGCTCGGCGATCTTGCGGCCGGTCCAGTCCCCGTAGTCCACTTCGGCGAGCCGGTCTTCGACGAGCGGCTCGAGGCACAGCGCCTCGGCGAGCGGCTCGAGGGTGCGCCGGCAACGCAGCAGTGGCGAACTGATCAGCCCGCGGATGGGCAGGTCACCGATCCGGTCGATCAGCCCGGCGGCCTGATCGCGGCCCTTGTCGTCGAGGTCGACGCCCTCGGAGCGTCCGGCGAGGACGCCGGCGGTGTTCGAGGTGGAGCGACCGTGGCGCAACAGGATGACCGTCATGCCGCGGTGTCCCACCGATACGCCGCCCAAACCACGATCACGACCGTACCCGGTGCGGGGGCGGGTTCTTGACTAGCGCGCGACCGGGACCGCGTGCGCCACCGAGTCACGAACGGCGGCGATCAGGCTGCGCTCGTCGGAGACATCGATGTCGACCAGGCTGCGGATCGCCCTGGCGACCACCTCATCCGCCTGGGGAACCGGCCCGGCAAGGCGCGGTCGGTAAATTTCGACGACAAGCGATCGGTGCTCGATGTGGAACGCAAAACTGCGCCCATCACCGACTTGTCCATACCCGCTGGCGAAAATGCCTGTCGACAAATCCTCGACAGCAAACTCTTTCTCCGCGGTATGCCGGTCAACGGTGACGGCCATGGCCCGACCATACCTCGCCCGCGGGACTTGATGTAGACGACATGGCCATATTGGATGCGAAGGCGTTCCTTAGTATGCCCAGTCCATAGTCGTTACGCGAGGGAAAATAATTGCTGTCAACGCACATGCGTCGCCGAGCGGCAGCTCACCGGGGTTTGCTTGGCGCCGCGCTTTTGCTGGGCGTCGTCGCGGGATGTTCGTCGAATACATTCAAATCCGCACCGCCCACCATCGAACCGGCCGTGGCCGCCGTGTCGCCGCCGGTGTCGCAGAACCCGGCCGGCGAGGTGCGCGCGCTGGCCGCCCGCGCCACCGCCGCGGCGTTCGACGGCGGGACCCGCCAGCTGGCGGTGCTGGCGCCCGCCGCCGCCCCGCCGGGGCCGGCCACCGTCACGGTCTTCGGTGGGCCGACCGCCGCACCGCGGGTCATCGACCTGCCGGGGCCGGCGACCTCGTTGACCGACGACGGACACGGCACGCTCTTTCTGGCCGCCCGGGGTGGCTATTTCGTGGTCGACCTGCCCACCGGCCACACCAGGCAGGTGAACGTCACCGACGCCGCGCAGGTCGACTTCACCGCGGTGGCCCAACGCGCCGACGGCAAATTGGTATTGGGCAGCGCCGACGGGGCCGTCTATATCCTTGCCTCGCCGACCCCGGCCAGCGTCGACACCGCTACCGTCGGGAGCCGGACCAAGATCTTCGCCCACGTCGATGCGCTTGCCACGCAAGGGAATACGACAGCCGTCCTGGACCGGGGGCAAACCTCGGTGACCACGATCGGCGCCGACGGCCAAGCCCGCCAGGCGTTGCGGGCGGGCGAAGGCGCAACCACCATGGCCGCGGACCCGTGGGGTCGGGTGCTGGTCGCCGACACCCGGGGCGGCCAGCTGCTGGCGTACGGCGTCGACCCGCTGATCTTGCGGCAGGCCTATCCGGTGCCGCAGGCGCCATACGGCCTGGCCGGCTCCCGCGAGTTGAGCTGGGTAACCCAGACCGCTTCCAATATCGTGATTGGTTACGATCTGTCCACCGGAATTCCCGTCGAAAAGGTGCGTTACCCGACCGTGCAGCAACCGAACTCACTGGCCTTCGACGAAGCGTCAGACACCTTGTACGTGGTGTCGGGGTCCGGTGCGGGGGTTCAGGTCATCGAACACGCGGCGGGTAAGCGTTGACCGCGCCGCGCCGAAGTCAGTTGCCCGCGGGCTGGGACGCCGAGCTGTCCGACGAATACGAGTGGGTGCCGCTGCGCCTGCCACCCGAGGTGACCCGTGTCAGCGCGTCCATCCGGCTGTCCATCGAGGCCGAATACCGGGGCTGGGAGCTGACCCGGGTGCGGCTGTATACCGATGGTAGCAGGCGGGTGTTGTTGCGCCGCAAGAAGTCTCGGCTGAACACCCGGCGGCCTGACCAACCGGAACTGTGACCGTGCCCCAACCGCGCGAAGGCGTGGTGTACGGCGTCGTGCGACGGCTGTTCTTCCTGGTTCCACCCGAGCGCATCCACACGCTGGTCTTCGCGGTGTTGCGCGGCGCCACCGCCGTCGGCCTGCCGCGGCGGCTGTTGCACCGCCTGCTGGGCCCCACCGATCCGGCGCTGGCGAGCACGGTGTTCGGGGTGCAGTTCCCGGGGCCGCTCGGCCTGGCCGCCGGCTTCGATAAGGACGGCAAGGGGTTACTGACCTGGGGGGCACTGGGGTTCGGCTACGCCGAGGTCGGGACCGTCACCGCGAACGCGCAGCCCGGCAACCCGCGCCCGCGCATGTTCCGGCTGCCCGCGGACCGAGCCCTGCTGAACCGGATGGGCTTCAACAACCTCGGCGCCGGCGCGCTGGCGATCCAGCTCGCGCGTCACCGACCCGACATCCCGATCGGGGTCAACATCGGCAAGACGAAGTCCACGCCGGCCGCCGACGCCGTCGACGACTACCGGGCCAGCGCCCGCCTGGTCGGACCGCTGGCGTCCTACCTGGTGGTCAACGTCAGCTCGCCGAACACGCCCGGTCTGCGCGACCTGCAGGCCGTCGAGTCGCTGCGGCCAATCCTGTCGGCCGTCCTCGCCGAGACGTCGAAGCCGGTGCTGGTCAAGATCGCGCCCGATCTTTCCGACGCCGATCTCGACGACGTCGCCGACCTGGCTGTCGAGCTGGGCCTGGCCGGGATCGTCGCCACCAACACCACCGTGTCGCGTGCGGGCCTTCGGACGCCGGGGGTCGACGCGCTCGGCCCCGGCGGCATTTCCGGGCCGCCGGTGGCGCGCCGCGCCACCGAGGTGTTGCGCCGGCTGTATGGCCGGGTCGGTGATCGCCTGGTGCTGATCAGCGTCGGTGGCATCGAAACGGCCGACGACGCGTGGGAACGCATCACCGCGGGCGCGTCGCTGCTGCAGGGCTATACCGGCTTCATCTACGGAGGAGGCTTGTGGCCCAAGCGCATTCACGACGGCGTCGCCCGTCGGCTGCGCGACGGCGGCTTCGCCTCGCTCAGCGATGCGGTCGGCTCGGCGGCGCCGGCCCCCGGCGGGCCGGCAAGTTAAGCCGCCCCTTCTTCGTCGGCTTCTTCGTCGTCGTCTTCGGCCAGGACCTTCTCCGGGTGGTGGAAGGTGTTGGTGCGTGGCTGACCGCGATCCAGGTGCGGTGGTGGGATCCATTCGGTGTCGCCGTTGGCGCGTTTTCGGGTGGTCCAGCCGTTGTCCAGGAGGCGGTGGTGGGGTCCGCAGGCCAGGGTGAGTTGATCGATGTCGGTGCGGTGGGTGCTGGCCCAGTCCTGGACGTGGTGGACTTCGCAGTAGTAGCCGGCCACGTCGCAGCCCGGGGCCGAGCAGCCACGGTCTCTGGCGTACAAGACAATTCGTTGCCCCGGTGAGGCCAGGCGCTTGGCGTGATACAGCGCCAGCGCGTTGCCCTTGTCGAAGACGGCCAGATAGTGGTGGGCGTGGCGGGCCAGCCGGATCACGTCGGACATCGGCAGCAGGGTGCCCCCGGCGGTGAGGGCTTTGCCGGCGGCGGACTCGAGGTCATTGAGCGTGGTGGTCACGACGATGGCCGCGGGTAATCCGTTGTGCTGACCCAGGTTGGCGCTGCAAAGCATTGCCCTTAGCGCGGCGTTGAGGCCGTCGTGGTTGCGCTGCGCGGCGCTGCGGGTGTCACGCTGCACCGCCTCGTCGCTCGGGGCGCCCTCGGCGATCGGTGTCTGGTCGTCGGGGTTGCACATCCCTGGCGCGGCCAGCTTGGCCAGCACCGCCTCCCAGGTGGCGCGGGCCTCGGGGGTGAGCCAGCCGCTCAGCTTGGACATGCCGTCGGCCTGCTGACAGCCCAGCACCAGCCCCCGGGCCCGCGCCCTGTCGGCATCGGTGTAGTTGCCGTCGGGATTGAGGCAGTCCGTCAAGTGGCGGGCGAGCCTGGCGAGTTGATCGGGGCGATAGTGGGTGGCCTGCGACGCAAGGTGTTTCTCGGCCTGCTCCCGAGTGTCGATGTCGACGGATTCCGGCAGCTGGTGGAAAAACCGCCGGACCACCGCCACGTGATCGGCCCCGATCGCCCCGGCGCGCTGGGCCGCGGCCGTGGCGGGCAACACCGGTGCCAACGGCTCACCGCTCAGCGCCCGGCGCGGCCCTAAGTCGGCAGCCTGCGCGATGCGGTGGCCGGCCTCGCCGCGAGTGATGTGCAGCCGATCGGCCAACGCCCACGACAGCTTGCCACCCAACTCGGCCGAATCAGCCTGCTCGGCAACCTGATTGATGAGCTGATAACTCGGTGTCTGCAGCCGGCGCGTCTCACACTCCAGGATCTCCAATAATCGCAACCGCTCTGGAGTAGTCAGCGCCTCATACGAATGCCCGAGGATGCGGGAGACGACCTCACTCAGCGCGGCGTAATCCGCCGCGATGTCCTGACGATCACTCGAACGCATGTTCGAATACTACGACCGCCCACCGACAAGACGGTCGGCGTAGGACGAGTGGCTACTTCTGTTCGTAGATGCCGTGAATAACGGCGCGCGCGATCGCGTGCTGGAACAGGTTGAAGCCGAGGTAGGCGGGGCTGGCGTCCTCGCCGAGGTCCAGCTTGTCGACATCCACGGCGTGCACCGCGATGTAGTACCGGTGCGGACCGTGCCCGGGCGGCGGCGCCGCACCGATGTAGCGGCGCATGCCGGCGTCGTTGACCAGCGTCAGCGCGTCGTCGGGCAGGTCGCTCCCGTCCCCCGCGCCGGCGGGCAGTTCGGTGACGTCGGCCGGCAGGTTGGCCACCGCCCAGTGCCAGAAGCCCGAGGCCGTCGGCGCATCGGGGTCGTAGACGGTGACGGCGAAGCTGCGGGTCTCCCCCGGGAATCCCGACCAGCTCAACTGCGGGCTGACATCTTCTCCACCCGCGCCCATGATCCCGCTGACCTGCGGCTTTGCCAGAGACTGGCCGTCGGTGATCGAGTCCGATGTCAGGGTGAACGTCGGCAGCTGCGGCAGCGCGGCGTACGGGTCGGGCGCGGTGCTCATGAGCGATCCTCTCGTTACGTGTCGTGTCTTCAGCAGTGTGTCAAGAAGTGTGCCAGCACTTCGGTGCCGAACCTCAGCGCGTCAACGGGTACCCGCTCGTCGACACCATGGAACAACGCGGTGAAATCGAGGTCCGGCGGCAACCGCAGCGGGCTGAAACCGAAACAACGAATACCCAAGCGCGCGAACGATTTTGCGTCGGTGCCACCGGAGAGCATGTAGGGAACCGTGCGGCCGTCCGGGTCCAGCGCCAGCACGGCGGCGTTCATGGCGTCCACCAGGTCACCGTCGAAGCTCGTCTCATACGACGAGAAGTCCTTGATCCACTCCCGTGTGACGTCCGGGCCGAGCAGTTCGTCGACCTCGGCCTCGAAGGCCTCCTTGCGGCCCGGCAGGATTCGGCAGTCGACCACTGCTTCCGCGACGGCCGGGACGACGTTCGCCTTGTACCCGGCCTTGAGCATCGTCGGGTTCGCGGTGTCGTGCAGCACGGCCTTGAGCATGCGGGCCATCGGGCCGAGCTTTTCGACCGCCCCCGCCAGGTCGCCCGACTCGACGTCGAACGTCAGCCCGGTCTCGTCACTGACGGCCGCCAGGAACTGCGCGACGGTGTCAGTCAGTACGAGGGGAAACTGGTGCCGGCCCAACCGGGCGACCGCCTCTGCGACGGCGGTGACAGCGTTGCGGTCATGCACCATCGATCCGTGCCCGGCCGGGCCGCGGGCGGTCAGCCGCATCCAGGACAGACCCTTCTCGGCGGTCTCGATCAAATAGAGCCGGCGTTCGCCCCCGTCGCGGCGGGGCACGGTCAACGAGAAGCCGCCCACTTCGCCGATCGCCTCCGTGACGCCCTCGAATAGGTCGGGCCGATTGTCGACCAGCCATTGCGCCCCGAAGGTGCCGCCGTGTTCCTCGTCGGCAAGGAAGGCGAACACCAGATCCCGTGGCGGCACGATCCCGGCCTGCTTCAACCGCCGGGCCACCACGATCATCATGCCGACCATGTCCTTCATGTCGACCGCTCCGCGGCCCCAGACGAACCCCTCCTTGACCGCACCGGAGAACGGGTGCACGCTCCACTCGGCCGGCTCGGCCGGCACCACGTCGAGATGGCCGTGGATCAGCAGTGCGCCGCGCGAGCTGTCGGCGCCCGCGAGGCGGGCGATCACGTTGCCGCGGCCCGGGGCACCCGATTCCACGTATTGGGGCGCGTACCCGACCTCGGCGAGCTGCTCGGCGACCCACTGCGCACACTCGGCCTCGCCCCGCGTGGTCTCCGGTTCGCCGGTGTTGGTGGTGTCGAATCGGATCAGCCTGCTGACGACCTCGACCACGTCGTCACTCGGGCCGGTCGGGAACTCGGTCTGGGCGGTCACAACCACCTTTCCTACCATTGCCGGGGCCGCCGGGCTCGATGCTGAGCGGCCCGGCTGGGTTGGGCGCGCGTGAGACAATCCGATAGCCTTAGCTGCCAACCCATGCGGTTGGTTTGTCCGAGTGGCGGAATGGCAGACGCGCTAGCTTGAGGTGCTAGTGCCCTACTAATGGGCGTGGGGGTTCAAGTCCCCCCTCGGACACGCATGGCGCACGGTCGCTTCTCGCCTCGGAGTCGGGAGAGCGGGCCGTGTAGAGTTTGCGCTATTGGGGTCGAGAAATGGCCCTCCGCTGCACGTGCGACGCACGGCCAGTACGAACGGCCCTCTCCCGCAAGCCAATACGCCCAGAGTCGGCGCAACGTCAGCAAGATCAACCATTCCGCGTTGACAGGTCAACCGCATGCATGATGGTGCCCACGTAGGCGTCGAGATCGACCTCGACGCGTTGTGGGCGGCCGTGCCCTGCCCCACGCTGGTCATCGATCGCGAGGGAGTCGTGCGGGCTCTGAGCGGGTCGGCCCAGTCCCTGCTGCCGGGCGCGACGCAGGGCGGCCGGATCGACGAGTCGGTTGACTGGCTGTCGCGCGCACATCATCGTCTCGTCGAGCTTGAGCCCGGGGCGGTCGATCGGGACGCGTCCGTCGTCTCGGGAGGGGTGGGGAGCCGAAAATTCGACGCGCACGCAGCGGTTCTGCCCAGCGGCGAGGTGGCGTGGTCGCTGGTCGAGGACACCGGCCAGTTGTTGCGGGAGGCCCAAGAAGCGCTGGCGCGCGAGCAGGAACGCACCGCGATCCTGCTCGAGGCGTCTTCCGTGTTGACCGCGGCGCTGAACGTGGACCGCTGCCGGGAAGCGACGGTGCAGATGGCCGCCCGGCACCTGGCGGACGCGGCGGTGCTGGTGGCCCCCGCGGGCCGCGGCCGGCGGCTGCCGGTCTTCTACAGCAGCGCGGCCGGGGCCGTGGAGCAGTGCAGCGTCGACGCCGACCCAGCGGTGGTGGCGGGTTTGAGCGAGGCACTGCACGGGTTTCCGCCCGTTTCCTCGGGCTGGATCGATCCCGTGACAGTACCCGATTGGCTTGTGCCTCAACACTTCTCGGGACCGGTGGGGTCCGTGATGATCCTGACGCTGCCCGGGCACGGGGTTTCGGCGGGGGCTCTGGTGTTGCTGCGACGCACCGATCGGCCGGTGTACAGCGCGGACGAAGAACTCTTCGCCGGCCTGTTCGCCGCCCGCGCCGGGGCGGCGTTGTCCGCCGCACGCCTCTACGCCGAACAGGCCGCCATCACCCGCACCCTGATGCGTGACCTGTTGCCTCCCCCGCTGCATGGGCTGCACGGCATCGAATTCGCCGGCGGCTACCGGGCTTCGAAGGATTACGAGGTGGTCGGGGGCGACTTCTACGACTTCCATCCCGCCGCGCGCCCCGAGGACGAGACGCTGGTGGTGCTGGGCGACGTGTGCGGTAAGGGGCTCGAGGCCGCCGTGATGACCGGCAAGATCCGCAACACACTGCAGGCCCTGACGCCGCTGGCGCAGGACCACGAGAGCGTACTCACGCTGCTCAACCGCGCCATGTTGTCGTCGGACCACACCCGGTTCGCCACTTTGGTCCTGGCCTCGGTCGCCTACCGGGACGGCCAGGTGGTGCTCCGGTTGACCTGCGCCGGGCATCCGCCGCCGTTGATCGTGCGCGACGACGGGCAGGTGGAAGAGGCCAACACCAAGGGCACGCTGGTCGGCGCGCTGGAGCGCATCACTGTGCAATCGTTTGAGACTTCCCTGGCGCCGGGCGAGACGTGCGTGCTGTACACCGATGGCATCACCGAGGCCCGCGGCGGTCCGCTGGGCAGTGACTTCTTCGGTGAGCAGCGCCTGGCGGCAGCACTGACCGGATGTGCCGGAATGCCGGCCGAGGCGGTCGTCGAACGCGTCCTGATGCTGGCCACGCAGTGGGTGGGACAACGCGTGCACGACGACATCGCGGTCGTGGCGATCACCGCCCCGCAGCGCACCCACCTCAGCGCCGTCGACGGCCACACGCGGGGCAGGTACGTGGCATGAGGTCCTACGACACCGATATGACCGCCCCACGCGCTACCGGTGCCGCCGACGAACTGGTGATCCGCGAGCGGCTCTGGGGAGCCCTCGCCGACCGCGACGAGTACGCGGCGGCAGCCAGCGTGTTCGCCGCGATGGATGCGGGCATGACGCACGAGGACGTGCTGCTGGAGGTGATCGCCCCCGTCCAGCGCAAGGTGGGCACCGAATGGGCCGCCAACCGCATCAGCGTCGCGCAGGAGCACGCGGCCACGGCCATCAACGACCGCGTCATCGCCGCGCTGGCCCACCACCCGGCCGGCAAAGTCCCGACGCACGGCGGCCGGCTCGCTCTGGCGTGCGTGGACGGCGAGTGGCACGCTTTGCCCGCCCGGCTGCTGGCGGAGGTCCTGCGGCTGCGTGGCTGGCAGGTCGACTTCCTCGGAGCGCAGGTCCCGACCCCGCACCTGATCGCCCACCTGCACCAGCACGGACCCGACGTCGTGGCGCTCTCCTGCTCGATCCCCACCGGGCTGCCCAACGCGCACGCCGCGATCATCGCGTGCCAGTCCGCCGGTTTCCCCGTCCTGGCCGGCGGGGCCGCGTTCGGCCGCGACGGCCGTTTCGCCCGGCAGCTGGGCGCTGACGCGTGGGCACCCGACGCGCGAACCGCTGACGAACGCCTGCGCCGCGAATTCCCCGCCGTTCGACGCACTTTCAGCCGCCAACCGGTCAGTGACCTGCCCCATCTGGCCGACCAGGAGTACACCATGGTGAGCCGGAGCGCGGGTCAGCTGGTCAAGTCCACCGTCACCGATTTGGAGGACCGCTTTCCCGCCATGCGCGCCTACTCCGCGCCGCAGCGCCAGCACACCGTCGAGGACGTCGCCCACATCGTCGACTTCCTCACCGTGAGCCTGTACACCGACGACGACGCGCTGTTCGCCGACTTCATCACCTGGACCGCCGACATCCTCGCCGCGCGGGGCGTTCCGGCGGCATCGCTTCACCCCGTGTTGGATTTGCTGGATGCGCAACTCAAGGAGTTCCCCCGCAGCCAGCGCTTGCTGCGGACAGCAAACGATGCCCTCGCCGCCGCCGGAGCGTCCCGATGAACCTGTTCCTGAGTGTCGCCACGACGGGACGATCGGCCTGCGTGCAGATCTCCGGCGACCTGGTCTACGAAACCGTCGACGCCATGGTCGACGCCGCCGGTCAACTACTCGGCCGGCAGCCCGCCCTGGCTGACCTGCATCTCGACCTCTCCGGACTGGCCTTCTGCGATTCCGCGGGTCTGTCCGCCCTGCTCCTGGTCCATCGACGCAGCTGTCAGGAGGGCGTGCGTCTACACCTGGACAACCGACCGCGATTCCTCGATCGCATCCTGGACGTGACCGGTACGTTCGAGCATCTCGTCACCGCGTCCCGCTCCGATGTGGGGACGGCGAGCCCGGACCGGCGCGACCGGGTTCGCTGACCGGCGCGGCCGCCACGAAACGCCGTAGGGTGGAACGCGACCGATGACACCCAATGGATTCCTCCGGCGCACTGCGACGCGCACGTTCCGCGACCGTCGCGAGGCCGGTCACGCGCTCGCCGAGCAGCTCATGTCCTATCGCGACAGGGATGACGTGCTGGTCTTCGGACTGGCGCGCGGCGGCGTCCCCGTCGCCTGGGAGATCGCCGCCGCGCTGCACGCCCCCCTCGATGTGTTCCTGGTCCGCAAGCTCGGGGTGCCACGCTGGTCGGAGCTCGCGATGGGCGCCGTGGCCAGCGGAGGCGGCGTCGTGATGAACGACGACGTGGTGTCCAGCCTGCACATCACCGACGAAGAGGTGCGCGAGGTGATCGAGAGCGAGACGGCCGAGCTCGCCCGCCGCGAGGACGCGTACCGGGGCGGCCGCCCGGTGGCCGACCCGCGCGGCAAGGTGGTGATCCTGGTCGACGACGGGATCGCCACCGGCGCAAGCATGCTGGCCGCCGTCCGAGCCGTGCGAGCCGCCGGTCCCAGATCGATAGTCGTCGCGGTCCCGGTGGGGCCGCCGTCGACCTGCCGTCAGCTCGGGCTCGAGGCCGACGAGGTGGTGTGCGTGACGATGCCGCCCGGATTCGAAGCTGTCGGCCAGGTGTACGGCGATTTTCACCAGGTCAGCGACGACGAGGTGCGCGAGACGCTCGCCACGCCAACCGGCTGAGTACTACTTGGCGGCCTCGTCGCCGCGGCCCTCGGCCGGCACCGCCGACTCTTCGGTCGCCTCTGCGTCAGCTTCGCTGGATTCCTGCGGGGCGTCCTCGGGGTAGTCGACGGCCTCGTCGCCGGCCTCGGCCTGAACCTCGTCCTCGTGCTGGGCTGCTCCGCCCGCGTCGCGCCGCTGCCGCTCCTGCAGCGCGTCGATGATCAACAGCACCACCCCGAGCACGCTGGCGCCGATGCACACCCAGGCCACCAGCTCGTTGCTCGTGACCACGGCGAACACCAACGCGACGAGCCCGACCAGGGCCAGTACCAGCGCAATGATCAGCATCGGTCATCCTCCAAGCGGCGAGCGGGCAGCCAGTTCGTGTGCAGGTCTAGTGTGCCAACCGCGCAGCTTGGCGAGTGTCCGGCACGCCTGTGAGGCTAGTTGTTACCCCGATTAAATTGGTCGAATCCGCCTGCGTCGGCGCTGGAGTCGACGGGCGCCGCCGATCCGCGCTGGCCGAGCTCTTCCAGCTGCGATTCCAGGTAGGTCTTGAGCCGGGTCCGGTACTCGCGTTCGAAGGTGCGCAGTTGCTCGAGGCGGCCTTCCAGGACGGTGCGCTGCTGGTTGATCGTGCCCATGATCTCGGAGTGCTTGCGTTCGGCGTCGGCCTGCAGGGCGTCGGCCTTCTCCTGGGCCTGACGCAACTGGGTCTCGGAGCGGGTTTGCGCATCCGCGAGCATCGCGTCGGCGCGCTGCCGGGCCTCGGTGACCGTGGTCTCGGCGGTCTGGCGGGCCTCGGTGAGGATCTGGTCCGCGTTGGCGCGGGCGTCGGCCAGCATCTTGTCCGACTCCGCCTTGGCCGTGCTGGTCAGCCGGTCGGCGGTGTCCTGGGCCAGGCTCAACACCCGAGCGGCCTTCATGGCCTGTTCCTCGTTGCTCGCCGCGGAAGGGGCGGGTGCGGCGGGTGCGGCGACCGGTGCCGCCTTTGGCGCCGGCTCCGGCTCGGGGACGGGGATCGCCTGGGTGGGTGCGGCCGCGGGAGCTGCGCTGGCGCCGCCGCCGGCAGCAAGCTCCTGGTCCAGCTCCTCGATCCGCTGACGCAGATCGCTGTTCTCTTCGATGAGCCGCGTCAGCTCGGCCTCCACCAGATCGAGGAAGGCGTCGACCTCGTCTTCGTTGTAGCCCCGCTTGCCGATCGGTGGCTTACTGAACGCCACATTGTGGACGTCGGCTGGTGTAAGCGGCATTGTTTCGTCCCCTCAAGTTCCTGTCTAACGTTCTGGAAAGTGTAGAACGCAGTGGTAGCCGTCGTGCAACTGCCGTCCATCCTGTCACACCAGGCGCGACCGTTGCTGTTTAGGCCAATAAATAAGAACCAATTTCAAACACTCAGGGCAATAAAATCCGAAACCTTAGAATTTTTAAATCGCGGGCACCAAACCGAGGCTAAAACGTGGCCGAACCGTCTCCGGGCTGGAAGGCGGCCCCCGCCGGCGCGCCGGATCGGCCTACGCCGCGGCGCCGAAGGCCAGCTGCATGCCGATGAACGCGACCAGCAGCAACACCATGATGGACAGGTCGAAACGGACCGCCCCGATGGTGAGCTGCGGGATCAACCGCCGCAGCAACTTCACCGGCGGATCCGTGATCGACATGATGATCTCGAGGATCACCACCGTGATGCCGGTGGGATGCCAGTCACGGCTGAACGAGCGAATGAACTCGACGACAACCCGGGCGATGAGCAGCAGCCAGAAGATGAAGAGCGCAAACCCAAGGATCTGAAAGAACAGCACCAACTGAAGAGCCCCGACCTTACCGATGAGATGTCAAGCGCCGCGGGCTTTCGCGGCGCCTGCCAGCGTACCGACTCCGGTCCTCGGGCCACATCGCAGCCGGTCCGGCCACCGAAGCGGCGCCGAACCCGGCGCCGCTCAACCGCGGGTTATTGGTAAGCGTAGAAACCGGTTTCGGCGATCCGGCGACGCTCCTCGGGGGAGACATCGACGTCCGCGGGCGAGAGCAAGAACACCTTGGTCGCCACCTTGTCGAAGGAGCCGCGCAACGCGAAGGCCAATCCGGCCGCGAAGTCGACCAGCCGCTTGGCGTCGGCGTTGTCCATGGACACCAGGTCCATGATGACCGGGGTGCCGTCGCGGAACCGCTCGCCGATGGTGCGCGCCTCGCTGTAGTCCTTGGGCCGCAGCGTGGTGATCTTCGAGAGCGGGTGGCCCTCTTCGAACATCATCGCCATCCGGCGCGGGTCCATCGCCAGCGCGCCGCGGGTGGAGTTGCGCAACCAGGATCCGAATCGCGGCCTACCCATATCGGGCCGCTCGAACTCGCGGGGGTGGACGGCGCCGTAGCGCGGCTCCTCCCCGTAGCCGCCGCGGTAGCCGCTCGGCGGCGGGTAGTCGGCGGGCTCACGCGGGTCGTCGTAGTCGCGCCCTTCGTAGCGGCCGTACCCGTCGTCGAAACGCGGCCGCGGAAAACCACGCGAGGGTGCGTGGTCGTCGTAATACTCGTCGTCGTAGTCGTCCATCGGGGCCATACCGAAATAGGCCTTGACTTTGTGCAGTGTGCTCATTGCGTTGACCCCTTCTAGCCCCTGATGCTTGGTGTCAGTGATGAAGATGTGACTACAGTGACTTAATACGGTGACGGTAGCGGCCGGGGACCCAATAGCGCGGTACCGACACGCACACACGTCGATCCGTGTTTGACGGCAATTTCGAAATCGTCGGACATGCCGGCCGACAGGCCGACGGCGTTCGGATGGGATTCCAGGACGCGCAGGTGCTCGGTCCGCAGGCGCTCGAAGGCCGCGTCGGGACTCGAGCCCAGCGGCGGAATGGCCATCAGACCGGCCAGTTCCAGGCACTTCGCGTCCTCGGTCTGCGCGCACAATTGGTCGAGCGCTCCCGGCGCCGAGATGTCGACGCCGCCCCGCGTCTCGTCGCCGTCGAGGCTGACCTGAACGTAGACCCGCATCGGATCGGAGCGGCGGCCCTCGGCCAGGGCCGCCGACACGCCCCGATCGAGCGCGGTGACGAGGTGGGAGCTGTCCACCGAGTGGGCGGTGTGCGCCCAGCGGGCAACCGACCGGGCCTTGTTTCGCTGAATGTGGCCCACCATGTGCCAGCGCAGGGCCGGTACGTCCGCCCGCGACGCGGCCGCCAAGAGTTTGGTGACTTCGCTCACTTTTGCCGACGCTTCCTGATCCCGCGATTCGCCGACGGCCCGGCAACCCAATCGCGACAAAGTCACGACATCGGTTGCTGGAAAGAATTTGGTAATCGGCAGAAGTTCGATTTCACCGACATTGCGACCCGCCGCTTCCGCAGCCGCCGCAAGGCGCGAACGCACGGCCGCTAATGCGTGGGTCAATTCCGTTTCGCGGTCGCTGTGGCTCTCCGGTGCCCGACCCCCCATCGCAGTCACTCCATCCACACCAGCGAGGCCAGCCGCCCGGTTGGGGCACTCCGGCGGTGACTGAACAACGTCGGGTCGGCCACGGTGCACCGCGGATCGATGTCGATGGCCGTGACGCCCAATTGCTTTAGCTGGCAAGCGATTCCGGCCCGAAGGTCGAGTCCGGGGGTGCCCACCCCGGTCGTGGTGCGGCTGCCGGGCAGCGCGACCTCCACCTCGTCGGCCATGGCCGCGGGCACCTCGTAGTTGCGCCCGCTGACCGCCGGGCCCAGCAGGGCCGAGATGTCCTCGACGTGCGCGCCCAGCCCCAGCATCGCCTCCACGGTGCGGGCCACCACCCCGAGCTGGGCGCCCACGCGGCCCGCATGCACCGCCGCGGCCACACCGGCGCGCGCGTCGCCCAACAGCACCGGCACACAGTCGGCGGTCACGACAGCCAGCGCCAGCCGCGGGGTGCTGGTCACCAACGCGTCGGTGCCGTCGACGGCGCTCCGGGGCCCGTCGACCACCTCGACGCGATCGCCGTGGACCTGGTTCATCCACACCACGCGGTCGGGACCCAGGCCGATGGCGGCCGCCAGCCGCTCTCGGTTGGCAGCCACCGCCGCCGGATCGTCGCCGACGTGGTCGCCCAGGTTGAAGGTGTCGAACGGTGGTCCCGAGACACCGCCCGCGCGGCTGGTGGTCACCCGCCGGATGCGCACGCTCACCTTTTCAGTATCCGGAGTGCACTGCCTGCCAGCGGACAGCGCCATCCCGCCCCTATGTTTCTTGGCCGGTTTGTCGCGCACTGGCAAGCAAATCGAGACCCTCAGCGGCGCATGAACGGCGGTACGTCGACGTCGTCGTCGTCACCGCCGATGTTCAGCGTGGCGCCGTTGGTGTGGACCGGCACGCTGACCGCGTCGACGGGTTCGAACAGGGTCGAGGTGAGCTTGCCGGCCTTCGCAGACTCGATCCGGTGCGCGCCGCCCTTCTCCGCGGCAGTGCCACCCACCACGGGCTTGCGGCCGGCGCCGGCGGCGTCGAAACCCGCCGCGATGACGGTGACGCGCACCTCGTCACCCAGCGAATCGTCGATGACCGTACCGAAGATGATGTTGGCGTCCTGGTGGGCGGCGTCCTGCACCAGCGAGGCCGCCTCGTTGATCTCGAACAGGCCCAGGTCACTACCGCCGGCGATCGACATCAGCACGCCGTGGGCGCCCTCCATCGACGCTTCCAGCAGCGGTGAGTTGATCGCGATCTCGGCCGCCTTGAGCGAGCGTCCTTCGCCGCGCGCGGAGCCGATGCCCATCAGGGCCGTGCCCGCACCGGACATGATGCCCTTGACGTCGGCGAAGTCGACGTTGATCAGGCCGGGCGTGGTGATCAGGTCGGTGATGCCCTGGACGCCGTTGAGCAGCACCTCGTCGGCGCTGCGGAACGCATCCATCAGGGACACGGCGGCGTCGCCCATCTGCAGCAGCCGGTCATTGGGGATCACGATGAGGGTGTCGCAGCTCTCGCGCAACGAGGAGATGCCGCTCTCGGCCTGGTTGCCGCGCCGCTTGCCCTCGAATGAGAACGGGCGGGTGACCACGCCGACGGTCAACGCACCCAGCTTGCGCGCGATGCTGGCCACGACCGGCGCGCCGCCGGTGCCCGTCCCGCCGCCCTCGCCGGCGGTGACGAACACCATGTCCGCTCCGCGCAGCAGCTCCTCGATCTCGTCCTTGGCGTCCTCGGCGGCCTTGCGGCCGACCTCCGGGTCCGCGCCGGCACCCAGCCCGCGCGTGGAGTCGCGGCCGACGTCGAGCTTGACGTCGGCGTCGCTCATCAACAGCGCCTGCGCGTCGGTGTTGATCGCGATGAACTCCACGCCCTTGAGGCCCTGCTCGATCATTCGGTTCACGGCGTTGACGCCGCCGCCACCGATACCCACGACCTTGATCACGGCCAGGTAGTTATGCGGGGGGGTCATCATTCGTTTTCCTCCCTGGTGGGCTCAGTTCTGCGCGACGGGTTTCCTCCCGAGCGTCCGCGGGCCTCCCTGGCAAACCCTCAACCTCAACCATAGAGTTAGAGTTATGTCAAGTAGTTCCGCGCAACCAGAACGGTATGGGTATGGCGCGCCCTAACCCCGCAGGCGCGCCGACGCGCCGCCCGCAAATTTTTTCTGTTACGGCGGTCACACGGGGCGTCGTTACTTCACCGTGGGGAGGTCGGGGCTCGAGACGTCATAGGTCCGCCCGGGCTGGGTCAGCAGCGCGGCCAGCTTCTCGGCCTTTTCGTCGGTGCGATCGGTTGTCCCCCAGATGACGACGCGGCCGTCGCCGAGTGTGAGCGTGATCGAGGCCACCGAGGGGGCCGCGACCCGGCCCACCTGGCCCGCGACCTCGGGCCGCAGCGCGGTCAGCACCTGCAGCGCGGCCTTGGTCGCCGGGTCGTTCGGGCCAGGGTCGGCGACGTCGAGGTACGGCAGCGCCGGCGGCGGCGGCCCGGTCGCGAAATCGACGCCGTCACGGTCGAAGAGGTGCGGGCCGTCCGGAAAGTCCTTCACCGCCACCGGAACTCGCTCGACGATGGTGATGCGCAGCGCCGAGGGATACTGCCGCTGCACCCGCGCGCTGGCCACCCGCCGGATCGCGGCCACCCGGTCGGCGACCTGGTTGGTGTTGATCTGCAGCAGCGGCGTCCCCGGCCGCACCCGCGCCGCGTCCAGCACCTCTTCCCGGGTCACCACCCCGGTGCCGACCACGACGATGTTGCGGGCCGACATCGCGGGCGTGAAGTAGAGGATCAGCGCGAGCCCGATCCCGAGGACGACCAGCAACACCGTCACCAACAGCATCTTCAGGCCACGGACCACGCCCCGGGCGGCGGGTTTGGGCTCGTCGAGCGTGCGTCCGCTCACCCGGCGCTTGGCCTCGCGGCGGGCTTCCTCGATCGCGGTGGCGCGCTCCTGCGCGGCGCGGCGTTCGGCTCGTTCGCGGCGCGCCCGCCGGCGTGGTCCCTCGAATTCGTCCGGGGCGACCGGTGTTTCGACCCCGGGCCCCCCGACGAACAGCGGCTCGGTGACGTCGTCCCCGGCGGGCTCGCCCACGTGCAGATTGCCCGCGTCCTCGGCCGACCGCTCCGCGGCCCGCATCGTCGCCGGGTGGTCGGCGTCGTTCGGCTCGGTCATCGCAACACCCCCGGCCGGCCGGGCGCGCTGCGGTTGTCCCTGTCCCGCAGCGCGGTCACGATCTCCGGCCCGAGCAAGGTGACGTCGCCCGCGCCCATGGTGACGATGACGTCGCCGGGGCCGGCCTCCGCGGCCACCTGCTCGGCGACGGCGGAGAAGTTGGGCAGGTAGCGCACCGGCGCGCTCACGTGCTCGGCGACGCTGGCGCCGCTCACACCGGCGAGCGGTTGCTCGCGCGCGCCGTAGACATCGAGGACGAACACCTCGTCGGCCGCATCCAGGGCGTGGCCGAACGCCACGGCGAATTCCTTTGTGCGCGAATACAAATGGGGCTGAAATACCACCAGGCTACGGCCGCCGCCGCCCTGCTCGAGGACCGTGCGGACCGCCGCCAGCGTGGCGCTGATCTCGGTGGGATGGTGGGCGTAGTCGTCGAAGACGCGCACCGAGCCGGCGTTGCCCACGAGTTCGAACCGGCGGCGCACCCCCTCGAAGCCGGCCAGCCCGTCGAGCACCGCGTCGACCGGGGCGCCGATCTCGATCGCCGCCAGCAGCGCGCCCAGCGCGTTGAGCGCCATGTGCCGCCCGGGCACCGACAGCCGCATCACCCGGGGATACTTTTCGCCCGCCAGCTGGACGTGCGCGACCGCCTCGGTGCCCTGCTGCTCCCAGGACAACAGGGTGGCGGCGTGGTCCTCCCCCGGCGCGGATCCGTAGCGCAGCACCCGGATTCCCAGCTCGGCGGTGCGCTCCGCCAGCGCGGCAGCGCCCGGGTCGTCGACGCACACCACCAGCGCTCCCCCCGGGGCGAGCCGCTCCACGAAGGCGTCGAACACCCCGACGTAGGCGTCGGCGCTGCCGTAGAAGTCCAAATGATCGGCCTCGATGTTGGTGACCACCGCGACGTCGGGCGTGTACTCGAGCAGCGACCCGTCACTTTCGTCGGCCTCGGCCACGAAGCAGTCGCCGCTGCCGTGATGGGCGTTGGTTCCGGCCTCCCCCATCTCGCCGCCGACCGCGAACGACGGGTCACGTCCGCAGTGCTGCAGCGCCACGATCAACATCGACGTCGTCGTGGTCTTGCCGTGCGTGCCGGTGACCATCAGCGTCGTGCGCCCCTCCATCAACCGCGCCAGCACCGCCGGCCGCAGAATCACCGGGATGCCGCGCCGCCGGGCTTCGACGAGCTCGGGGTTGGTCTTCGGGATGGCGGCGTGGGTGGTGATCACCGCGGTCGGGCCGCCCGGCAACAGGTCGAGCGACGAGGCGTCGTGGCCGATGCGGATTGACGCGCCCCGGGCCCGCAACGCGTGCACGCCGCGCGACTCCTTGGCGTCCGATCCGGATACCAGCGCGCCGCGGTCCAGCAGGATGCGGGCGATGCCCGACATGCCGGCGCCGCCGATGCCCACCATGTGCACCCGCTGCAGCTCGGGCGGCAGCTGTTCGGCGTTCACCGTCGCCCTCCCGCCGCTGCCTTCCTGGCAATGTCCAGCGCCGCCTGTGCCACTTGCCGCGCCGCGTCGGGGTGCCCCACGCGCGCGGCGGCCGTCGTCATCGCCGCCAACCGCGGCGGGTCGTTGAGCAACCCGGCCACCTCGCGGGCGACCAGCTCCGGCGTCAAGGCGGCGTCGGCGACCACCATGCCGCCCCCGGCGTTGACCACCGGCAGCGCATTGAGCCGCTGCTCGCCGTTGCCGATCGGCAGCGGGACATAGATGGCCGGCAGGCCGACCGCCGAGACCTCGGCGACGGTCATCGCGCCCGACCGGCAGATCGCCAGGTCGGCGGCGGCGTAGGCCAGGTCCATCCGGTCGAGATAGGGCACCGCCACGTACGGCGGGTCACCGGGTTGGCTCTCTCGCAGCTCGAGGGTGTTTTTTGGTCCGTGCGCGTGCAGCACCGACACGCCCGCGGCGGCCAGGTCGGCGGCGGCCCCGGACACGGCCCGGTTCAGCGACACGGCGCCCTGCGAGCCGCCGAACACAAGCAACACCCGCGCGTCGTCGGCGAAGCCGAAGTGCCTGCGCGCCTCGGCGCGCAGGGCCGCGCGGTCCAGCGAGGTGATGGCCTCCCGCACCGGTATCCCGACCACCTCGGCGCGCGGCAGCCCGCAATCGGGCACCGCGGAGAGCACCCGGTCGGCACGGCGGGCGCCGACCCGGTTGGCCAGCCCGGCGCTGGCGTTGGCTTCGTGGATCAGCACCGGGACGCGGCGCCGGCGGCCGAGACCGCGGGGAATCCCGCGGGCTGCGAGGTACGCCGGTAGCGCCACGTATCCGCCGAAACCGATGATGACGTCGGCGTCGACCGCTTCGAGCACGGCCCGCACCTCCCGGACCGCGCGCCATACTCGCGGGGGCAACCGGGCCAGGTCGCCGCTGGGCTTGCGCGGCAGCGGCACCGGCGTGATCAGCTCGAGGTGGTAACCGCGCTCGGGCACCAGCCGGGTCTCCAGCCCGCGGTGGGTGCCCAGCGCGGTGATGCGCACCTGCGGATCGAGCGCGCTGAGCGCGTCGGCCACCGCCATCGCGGGCTCGACGTGACCGGCGGTGCCCCCGCCGGCCAGCACCACCGACAGCGGCTTGAGGGGCTTAAGAGCCGACAACGCGGCACCGGCGGGCTGGGGGGTTGCCCCCAGCC
>NZ_LZIE01000081.1:0-1324 GCF_001667155.1 Mycobacterium sp. 852002-53434_SCH5985345 | reverse complement strand
ATCTTGCGAGCCTCGTCCTCAACCGTCTGGGCGTGCACCTCGAAGCGGCCCGCCATCGCCCGCATTTCGTGCGGGTCAGTCATAAAACGTGTTGCCATGTGGCTGTCTCCTTATTAAGTGAGTACTCAGATACTTGCGGTGGTTACGACGATGGCCGGACCGGTCACGCGCTGGCGAACCGCCGAGCCGAATGCAAAAGGATGATCCCCCCTTCCCGTCAGCCGGCGGCCACCGGTTGCTCTAACGCGGTGAGACGGACGTCAAACCCGAACTCCGGCGTTTGAGTTGTCCGGCCGTCAGCCCCCGAGATCATCGGTAGCTGGGCGGTCAGGTGGGATTCCACGTCGAAGACGTCCTGTCCCAGACCCTCAACCGCCAACCGACTAGCCCGTGGCAGCTGCGTTGATTGCCTCGGTCGCAGCGTACGAGCCAGAACTTGTCGACAGCGTGTTCACGAACGCCTCGTGAATGGCGGCGGCCTGCGCGCTAACCGCCTGGTACATCTGCGCGTGGGCCGCGAACTGCGCCGCCGTCAGCGCCGACACCTCGTCGGCAGCGGCGGGCACCACCCCGGTCGTGGGGGCGGCGGCGGCCGCGTTCTGAGCGCTCAGCGTTGAGCCAATGGCCTGCAAGTTTCCGGCCGCCGCGGCCAGAGCCTCGGGCTGTGTGGTCACGAACGACATACTTGGTTCCCTCCTAGTTCAATCCCCGACTCTGCAGAGAGTAGATGACCGCGACCCCTGAAGCAGTTTCGGAAGCCGCCTGTTTGCAACTGTTCACTTGACGGTACGGCGAATTCATTTTTGGTAACGCCACAGTAACAGCGTCTGACCTGGATCGCAGCACCTTGCAGTCGCGTCACAGCAAACTGTGACAGTCCAGGCAGGCAAAGTTGCTGGTGGGCGTTTCCCAGCCCCTGTGGCACCGCGGCTCCCAATAAGATCTCGTTGCTCGCAAACTCCTTCCGCACGGTCGGCGACCGCCCACAGCATCCTCGATGACCAGGCCTCTCCGAAAGGGTTTTGAGTCCCTTGAGCAGGGGCACTAGGTCCTCTCGGCCGGGATGGTCGCGGCGCCGCGCGGCACCACGAGGCGTGACTGCGTCCACGTCCATTCCTCGCCCGCGCCGGCTGCGCGTGGTCACCGTGGGCGATCAGCCGGCGAAGGGGGGTCGGGCCATGACGGTGGGGCGGAATCCGTATCGGGGTCCGGCGCCGGCGTGGGTGCCGGAGCCCATACCGGCCAGGGGCATGCCGCCGAGCAGGTTGCCCGGTCCCCCGGCGCCTTCGGGGGCGGCGCTGATGGCGCTGACCGGGATGGCGGT